>JAWVFS010000090.1:0-19403 GCA_033855795.1 Solirubrobacteraceae bacterium
CGGCGCCGGCGACCTTCCCGGAGTCGATCGCGGCCTTGAGCGCCTCGTCGACCACCAGCTCGCCGCGGGCGCAGTTGATGACCCGCACCCCGTCCTTCATCTTCGCGAAGGCCTCGGCGTCGAGCCAGCCGCGGGTATCGGGCGTCTTGGGCAGGTGGATCGTGATGAAGTCCGAGCGCGCGTAGACCTCGTCGGAGGACTCCGCCTTCTCCACCCCGAGCTCGGCGTACCGCTCCGCCGCCACGAACAGGTCGTAGGCGAGGACGTTCATGCCGAAGGCCCGCGCTCGCGCCGCGACCAGCTGGCCGATGCGCCCGAACCCGAGGATCCCGAGCGTCTTCTCGTACACCTCGATCCCGCCGAACTTGGAGCGCTCCCAGCGGTGGTTGGTCAGCGAGGCGTGCGCCTGCGGAACGTTGCGCGCGAGGGCGAGGATCAGGGCGATCGTGTGCTCGGCGGCCGCGATGGTGTTGGATTGCGGCGCGTTCGCGACCACGATGCCGCGCTTCGTGGCGGCCTCGACGTCGACGTTGTCCACACCGACGCCGGCGCGGCCGATCACCTTGAGGCGGTCGGCGCGGGCGATCAGGTCGCCCGTGAGCTTGGTGGCCGAGCGGATCAGGATGCCGTCGTACTGCGAGATGCGCTCGGCCAGTTCCTCGTCGGACCATTCGACGCCCAGGTCGACGTCGAAGTGCTCGCGCAGGAGGTCGACACCGGCGTCGGCGATCTTCTCCTTGACGAGGATCTTCTGCGTCTGAGCGGTCACGCGGGCGGCGCGACCGCGCCCACGCCGGCCTCGAGGAACACCCGCTGGGCGGCACCGACGCCGGCACCCAGGTCGACGTCGTGCCCGAGCTCGGCGAGCACCTGCTCGAGGCCGGCCAGCGAGACGATGATGTCGAAGGCGCCGAAGTAGCCGACGTGCGCGATGCGCAGGATGCGGCCCTTGAGCTGGCCCTGGCCGCCGTTGGCGGTGATGCCGCGCTTGCGCAGGAGCCCCGGGACCTTGCCGCCGTCGATCCCCTCGGGCAGATCGATCGCAGTGACGACCGTGGCGCGCTCGTCCGGATCGCCGAAGAGGTCCAGGCCGAGCCCGGCGGCGCCGGCGCGGGTGGCGCGCGCCAGGAGGTCGTGGCGGGCGAGCACCCGCTCGAGCCCCTCGTCCTCGATCATCTCCAGCGCCACGTCCAGGCCGGCGAGCAGCGACACCGGCGGCGTGAAGGGTGTCGCCGGTGCGTCCTTGCGCAGCTCGGCCACCGTGCGCTCCCAGTTGAAGTAGTAGCTGCCGCCCGGGCGCTGCGCCGCATGGTCGAGCGCGCGCTGGGAGGCCGACACGAAGCCGAGGCCGGGCGGGGTCATCAGCGCCTTCTGGGAGCCCGTGACGACGACGTCGATTCCCCACTCGTCCTGGCGGCACTCGGCGGCGCCGAGGCCCGAGACCGCGTCGACGACGAGCATCGCGTCGTGCCGGCGCGCGACCTCGGCCAGGGCCTGGACGTCGTGGACGACGCCGGTCGAGGTCTCGGACAGCGTGGCGAAGGCGACCTGCACCTCCGGGCACTCGGCCAGGCGGCGGTCCACCTCGTCGGGGTCGAGCCGTGCGCCCCAGCCGGGCTCGTAGCGCACCACGTCGGCGCCGTGGGCCTCCCCCAGCTCGATCCACCGCTCGCCGAACTTCCCGGCGGCGCAGGCGAGGATCTTCTCGCCCGGAGCGACGAGATTGGCGACGGCGGACTCCATCGCGCCCGAGCCGCTGGCGGCGAAGACCATCACGTCGTTCGAGGTCCCGAAGACGACCGGCAGCCGGTCGAGCACGCGCGCGAACAGCGCGTCGAAGGCCGGCGCGCGGTGGTAGAGCACCGGCTCGGCCATGACCGAGAGCACGCGCGGCGGCAGCGGGGTCGGGCCCGCCGTCATGAGGTACTGCTTCACGTAGGGGTTCGGCGCCGTCACGAGGTCGGCAACGATAGCGCGCGGGTCTTGCGTCTCAGCGGCGGCTCAGAAGTCGGTCTCGATCCAGTCCATCATCGAGCGCAGCTCGCGGCCCTCGCGCTCGACTTGGTGATCGGCCTGCTCCTCGCGCATGCGCTTGAAGTTCTCCTGCCCGGCGCGGTTCTCGGCGATCCATTCCCGCGCGAACGTCCCGTCCTGGATCTCGGAGAGCAGCTGCTGCATCGCCTCCCGCGTGGGCTCGCCGATCACCCGCTTCCCCCGTGTCAGGTCACCGTACTCGGCCGTGTTGCTGATCGAGTAGCGCATGCCGGTGATGCCCTTTTCGTACATGAGGTCGACGATCAGCTTGAGCTCGTGGAGGCACTCGAAATAGGCCAGGCGCGGGTCGTAGCCGGCGTCCACGAGGGTCTCGTAGCCGGCCCGCACGAGCTCGGTCACCCCGCCGCACAGGACGGCCTGCTCGCCGAAGAGGTCGGTCTCGGTCTCGTCCTTGAAGGTGGTCTCGATCACGCCGGCGCGGGTACCGCCGATTCCCTTCGCGTAGGCCAGCGCCGTCTCGCGCGCGGTCCCGCTGGCGTCCTGGTGGACGGCCATCAGACAGGGGACGCCGCGCCCCTCGGCGAACTGGCGCCGGACGAGATGGCCCGGCCCCTTGGGGGCGACCATGGCGACGTCCACGTCCGGCGGCGGCTCGACCTCGCCGAAGTGGATCGAGAAGCCGTGGCCGAACATCAGGGTGTTGCCACCCGCGATCCCGTCCCGGACCTCCTCCTCCCAGATCTGCCGATGGAGCTCGTCGGGGACGAGCATCATCACGATGTCGCCGCGCGAAGCAGCGTCAGCCGGGTCGAGAACCTCCAGGCCGTGGCCGCGCGCCTCCTCGACGGAGCTCGAGTCCGGGCGCAGGCCGACGACGACGCTGACGCCCGAGTCCTGCAGGTTGAGCGCATGAGCGTGGCCCTGGGAGCCGTAGCCGATGATCGCGACCGTCTTGTCGTCGAGCAGCCCGAGGTCGGCGTCGTCGTCGTAGAACATGGCGCGCCAGCCTAGTACACGTGTCGCCGGGGTCAGGCGGTCGCGGCGGCCACGAGCGCGCGGGCGGGGACCGTGAGGCGCCCGGACTCGTCGCGGTACTCCGCGAGGCGGGCGTCGATCGCCTCGCGCAGGCGGTCGCGTCGATCGGCATCCAAGCCCGCCAGCGTGTCGGCAAAGAGAACCGAGAGCCCCACGCGGTCCTCCCACCACGCGTCCTCGTCCGCGTACGTGAAGGTGAGGTCCAGCGCCGAGACCTCGACCTCGGTGAATCCGGCCTCCTCCAGCAGCGCCTCGATCCGGCCGGGCAGCGCGAAGGCGAACATTCCGGGCTGGCCGGGCGCGGGCGGCGGTGTCCCCAGCAGGCGGGTCAGCTCCTCCGGAGCGACCGAGGCCCACACGTTTTGCTCGGCCGTGTCCCATGCGGCGAGCGCGAGGCGGCCGCCCGGGCGAAGGACCCGTCGCGTCTCCCCCAGCGCCGCACTCGGGTCGGCGAGCAGCATGTAGCCCCAGCGGCACAGGACCGCGTCCTGGCTCGCCGCCTCCAGCGCGATCGACTCGGCGTTGAGCGCGCGGAACTCGACGTCCTGCAGTCCGAGCTCCTCGGCGCGGTCGCGCGCCGCGTCGAGCATCCCCTCCGATGCGTCGGAGCAGATCAGCTGCCCGCCCGGGGCGATGAGCTCGGCGACGAGGAAGCCCGTGTCCCCCGGGCCGGCGGCGAGCTCGAGCACCCGGTGGCCGGGCTGCGGGTGGACCGCGTCGGCCATCCACTGCGACACCGGCATCGCCACGGCCTGGAGCGTGGCGCGGTGATCGCGCCACCCGGGCGCCGCGCGCTCCCAGACCTCCCGCGCGCTCACCCGATACGCATCGGCGTCGAAGGGGACTTCCATGCCGACAGGCTAGTCTCCGCCGCCGTGAGCGACGTGACCTGGAGCCCCGCCGGGGAGTACTCGGACATCCGGTCCGAGACCTCTCATGACGGCATCGCGAAGATCACCATCAACCGTCCGGAGGTGCGCAATGCCTTCCGCCCGCAGACGCTGATCGAGATCTCCGACGCCCTCACCCGGGCGCGCGACGACCTCGACGTCGGCGTCATCATCCTCACCGGCCAGGGGCCGGATGCGTTCTGCTCGGGCGGCGACCAGCGCGTCCGCGGCGACGCCGGCTACCTGGCGGACGACGAGGCGGCGCAGCGCGGTGTGGGCCGTTTCCACGTCACCGACCTGCAGGTGCAGATCCGCCGCACACCCAAGCCCGTCGTGGCGATGATCGCCGGCTACGCGATCGGCGGCGGCCATGTGCTCCATGTCGTGTGTGACCTGTCGATCGCGGCCGACAACGCGCGCTTCGGCCAGACCGGCCCGAAGGTCGGCTCGTTCGACGGCGGTTACGGCGCGGGCCTGCTCGCCCGCCAGATCGGCGCCAAGCGCGCCCGCGAGGTGTGGTTCCTATGCCGCCAGTACGACGCGCAGACCGCGCTGGACTGGGGGCTGGTCAACGCGGTCGTGCCGCTCGAGCGCCTCGAGCAGGAGACCGTCGAGTGGTGCCGCGAGATGCTCGCTCTCTCGCCGTTCGCGCTGCGCCTGCTCAAGGCGAGCTTCAACGCCACCGAGGACGGCCTCGCCGGTATCCAGCAGCTCGCTCACGACGCCAACCTCCTCTTCTACGGCAGCGAGGAGGCGCACGAGGGGCGCGATGCCTACGTGGAGAAGCGCCGGCCCGACTTCTCCAAGTTTCCCCGCCGGCCCTAGGCGAGCGTGCCGAGCGGTGCCCGGATCTGGCTCATGGCGGCGCGCCCGCGCACGCTGCCCGCGGCCGTGGCGCCGGTGCTCGTGGGCACCGCACTCGCGGGACAGGCCGGCGTCTTCCACCCGCTGACCTTCCTCGCCACCCTGGTCGGCGCCATCTTCATCCAGGTCGGCACGAACCTGTCCAACGACTATTCCGACGCCCGCCGCGGCGCCGACACCGAGGACCGTCTCGGCCCGGTGCGCGTGACCGCGGGCGGCCTGGTGCCGCCGCGGCAGGTCCTGATGGCCACGTGGGTGTCGTTCGGCGTGGCGGTGCTCGTTGGCATCTACCTCGTCGCGGTGGCCGGCTGGGAGCTGCTGCTCGTCGGGGGGGCCTCCATCCTCGCCGGGGTGCTCTACACCGGCGGGCCGCGGCCGTACGGCTACGAGGGGCTCGGGGAGCTGTTCGTGTTCGCGTTCTTCGGGATCGTCGCGGTCACCGGGTCCTACTTCGTACAGGCCAAGGAGCTGCCGTGGGAGGCGTTCGTCCTGGCCGTCCCGGTGGGCCTGCTCGCCGCGGCGATCCTCATGGTCAACAACATCCGCGATCTCGAGACCGACCGGCGCGCGGGCAAGCGCACCCTCGCGGTCCGGCTGGGCCGGCGGCGCGCACGGCGCCTGTACGCCGCGATGGTCTACTTCGCGTTCCTGCTCGCTCCTCTCCCCTGGCTGCTCGGCTCGCTGTCCGTCTGCCTGCTGCTGCCCTGGCTGGCCCTGCCGCTCGCCGTGCCGCTCGTCCGCACGGTTGCCACGCACACGGACGGACCGACGCTCAACGCTGCGCTCGCGCGGACGGGGATGCTGCAGCTCGTCTTCTGCCTGCTGCTGTCCGCGGGCATCCTCCTGTCCTGATGGACGTCGAGCTGGAGCGGGTGACGTACCGGTTCCGGCAGCCGATCACGACGGCCTACGGGACGCTGGCCGAGCGCGACGTGCTCGTGCTGCGGCTGCGCGACGACGACGGGAACGAGGGGTTGGGCGAGGCAGCGCCGCTGACCCCCTATGACGGGGTGACGCTGGAGGAGGCCGAGCAAGCGATTCGCGCCGGCTCCGGCTCGCCGCAGGGCCTTGCGGCGCTCGACATCGCCCAAGCTGACCTGAGCTCGCGGATCGAGGGCCGGCCGATCGCCGCGGCGCGGACCGAGCAGCCCGCCGACTCGATTGGCGCCAGCGCGGCGATCGGCGCCACCGACCGCGCGGGTGCCGCCCGCGAGGCGGCCCGCGCCGTCGAAGCGGGCTTCGGCACGGTCAAGCTCAAGGTCGGCGTCGGCGACGACGCCGGGCGGGTCGCGGCGGTGCGGGCGGCGGTGGGCCCGGACGTGGCCATCCGGATCGACGCCAACGGGGCGTGGGACGTCGACCAGGCGCTGGCGGCGCTGCGCTCGCTGGCGCCCGCTCGGATCGAGCTGTGCGAGGAGCCCGTGCACGGCGTGGCCGGGCTCGCTGCGCTGCGCGCGCGGCTCGACGGCGAAATCCCCATCGCCATGGACGAGACGGCCCGCGAGCCGGACGCGCTCGCGTCGGGCGCGTGTGACCTCGTGTGCCTCAAGGTCGCCGAGTGCGGCGGCATCACGCGCCTGTGGGCCGCGGCCGACACCGCTCGCGCCGCCGGCTCCGAGGTCTACGTCGGCTCGACCTACGACGGGCCGATCGGCATCGCGGCCGGCCTGCACGCGGCTGCCGCGCTCGGGCCGGACATCCCCGCGTGTGGGCTCGCGACCCTGAGCCTGTTCGATGACGTCCGCGATCCCTTCCCCGTCGGCGCCGGGCGGATCCAGGTCCCGCGCGGGCCCGGCCTGGGGATCAGTTGGCCGGTGGAATGACGAGCACGGGCCGGTCGCTGTGGTGGACGACGCCGTTGGCGACGCTCCCGATCATCAGCGACTGAAGCCCGGAGTGCCCGCGCGTACCCAGGGCGATCGCCCGCGCGTCGATCTCGTCGGCGACGTCCACGATCGCACGCCACACCCTGCCCTCGGCGGTCCGCGCCGTGGCGTCGAAGCCACGCTCCCGCGCCGCCTGGGCGCCATGCTCGGCCGTGCGCTCGGCGACCTGGGCCCCGATGTCGTCCATCTCGCGTTCGAACCCGGCGGCGCGACCCACCCCCTCGCTCACCCCAGCGAGCGGGTCGTAGCCCGCGAAGGCCGCCGTGGGCTCCCATACCGTCAGGACGACGGCCGGGCCGCCGCCGAGCAGGGCCGCCGTGGCCTCGATGGCCCGGTTGGCTGAGTCCGAGCCGTCGTAGCCCAGCAGCACCGGACCGGATGCGTTCGCCTCGGCCATGCGGATCGGAAGGCTACCCGCACATCGAGGCGGGGCGCGGGACCCTCGCGGCGCAACGATCTGCGTTGTGGGACGAGAAGTCCTTCATAGCGAAGGATTTCTCGTCTCTCGATGACGTCGTCGCACCCTCACGACCGGTCACCGCAGCGAAGCCCGCAGCGCGAGGATCCGCGCGGCCGAGCTGCGCAGCTCGGGCGTGGACACGCGTCCCGCTCGGGTGTCGCGGATCAGCCCCTCTGCCGCCTGGGCCCCGCGGGCATAGGACTGGGCGAAGAGGAGCAGGTCGGCTCCGGCCCGTGTGGACATGCGGGCCTGAGTTGCCGGCGATCCGTACTGCGAAGCGGCCGCCGTCTCGAGGTCGTCCGTGATCGACACGCCGGTGAAGCCGAGCCGGCCGCGCAGTTCGTCGGTGGCCAGGCGCCGGGAGAACAGGGCCGGCAGGCGGTCGAACGCCGGGTAGATCGCGGTCGCGAGCATCACCAGGTCGATGCGGCCGCGGATCGCCGCCGCGAACGGCGCCTCGTCGATGCGCCGCAGCGTCGCCTGAGAGAGCCCGATGCGGCTGGCCACCGCGTCCTCGTCCACGCGCGGGACGCCGATGCCCGGGAAGTGCTTCGCCGTTGCGGCCACGCTGCCGGCGCGAAGCGCGCCCGCAAACGCGCTTCCGAGCGCGGCGACCCTGGCGGGGTCGCGGGAGTAGCTGCGACCCAGCTGCTCCGAGAACGAGCCCGGGCGCGCGGTGTCCAGCACCGGAGCGAGGTTCACGTTGACGCCAACGCCCCGGAGGTTGCGGGCGGTGGCCGTGCCCTCGGCGCGGGCGACCGCGATGCTGCCGGTCCGGCCGACCGCCGCCGGACTGCGGCTCGGCGCTCCGCTGAGGCGCTTCACGAGCCCGCCCTCCTGGTCGATCATCACCAGCAGCGGCGCGCCCAGTCCGGCGGGGCGGGGGATCGCCTGCAGCCGCGCGATCGTGGCGCGCAGCCCCCCCCGCGACGCGATGTTGCGGGCGAACAGGATCACGCCGGCCACCTCGCCCGCGCGGATGCGGCGCTCGAGCGCGGCAGGCGGGGTGGGGCCCGCGTAGGAGAGCACCATGTGCTGGCCCACGAGCTGGCGCGTGCTCAGTGCGGGCAAGGCGGGGCCGGGCTGGGTCGCTCCGGGCCCGGTGCCGCCGGTGGCCGCCCCGGCGCTGCCGGCCGCGGTGACGGCGAGCAGCAGCACGGCCGCGACGGCGAGCGGTCGGCGGGCGACGGTCACGGAGGCTGGGAACACGTATCGGGGCGTTTCGATGCGGGCCTCAGGCGTCCTGCCCGCCGACCAGCGCGGCGGCCACGATGCCCGGCGCTTCGAGGTGAACCGCGTGGCCGGCACCGGGCACGATCAGCGCCCGCCCGCGGGGGACACGCGCCGTCATGCGCTCGGCGAGCTTCGCGTAGGTGCCGTCGCGCTCCCCGGCGATGGCGGTGACCGGCATGCGCAGCTCGCCGAGGCGCGCCCACAGCGGCTCCGCCGCGCCCTGCCCCAGGCCGCGCAGCGCGGCGGCCAGGCCGGCGGGCTGGTTGCGCAGCCGGTCCTCATGAGCCGCCGCGGCGACCTCGGGCGGCTGCCCCTTGAAGATCGGCTGCTTCGCCCAGCGCCGCGCGAAGCCCTCGATATCCAGCCCGCCCTCGAGCTGCGTTGCGAGGGTGTCGTCGGCCTCCCGCCGGGCGTCGCGCTCGAGGTCGTCGGCGATGCCGGGCGTCGTGCCGACGAGCACGAGGCGCTCGACGCGCTCCGGATGGGCGAGCGCAATCCGGAGCGCCAGGCGCCCGCCCATCGAGTACCCGGCGACGGCGAAGCGGTCCGGAGTGTCCGCCACCACGTCGGCGACGCAGGCGTCGACCGTTACCGGGCGCCGCGCCGCGGCCGACCCGTGCCCGCGCAGGTCGGGGGCGAGGGCCGTATAGCGTTCGCCGAGTGCGTCGATCACGCCGCGCCAGCTCGCGCCCGTCTGCGTGAACCCGTGGAGGAGGACGACGGTCGGGCGCACACCGCAATCATGACCGCGACCGACACCCACCTGCTCCTGCGCGCGTTCTGCGACGAGCTCGCCCGCTGCGGCATGACCGACGCGTGCACCTCTCCCGGCTCACGCTCCGCGCCGCTCGTGCTTGCGCTCGTGCGCGAGTCGCGCCTTCGCTGCCATTCCCACATCGACGAGCGCTGCGCCGGCTTCTTCGCGCTCGGTCTCGCCAAGGCGAGTCGCCGGCCCGTGGCGATCGCCTGCACCTCGGGCACCGCAGCGGCTGAGCTGGCGCCCGCTGTGCACGAGGCGCGGGAGGCGCGGGTCCCGTTGCTCGTGCTGACTGCCGACCGACCGCCCGAGCTGCGGGAGACCGGCGCCGGCCAGACCATCGACCAGGTCAAGCTCTACGGCGCGGCGGCCAAGTGGTTCTTCGAGGTCGGCGTCCACGACGCCGGCGTCGACCGCCTGCGCTTTCTCCGTACGCTGGCCTGCCGCGCCTACTGGACCGCACTCGAGGGGCGGCCGGGCCCGGTGCACCTGAACTTCCCCCTCCGCGAGCCGCTCGTGCCCGACGGCCCGCTGCCGGAGCTCGACGACGGCCGGCCCGACGGCGCACCGTTCCTCGACCGCGCGCCCGCGGACGGGCGCCCCTCCCCCGTTGCGCTGCACCGGCTCCTCGACGCGCTCGAGGAGCGGCCGCGCGGCGTGGTCGTGTGCGGGCGCTCGGAGCGCGACCCGGTGCTCGCCCTCGCGGTGGAGGGGTTCGCGGAGACCACCGGCTACCCGGTCCTCGCCGATCCGCTCTCCGGCGCCCGGCGGGCTCCGACCGCGGTCGCCCACTACGACGCTCTGCTGCGCGACGCCGCGTTCGCCGACCGGCAGAGACCCGAGCTCGTGCTGCGCGTCGGCGACCTGCCGACCTCCAAGCCGCTGCGCGGCTGGCTGGCCGGGGCGAATGAGGCGCTCGACATCGCCCTCGACTCCGAGCGCACCTGGCAGGACCCGGACGGGGCGACGTCGCTCGTCGTCCCCGCCGACCCGGCGACCACCCTCGCCGAGGCGACGGAGCGGCTGGAGCGAGCGCCCGACGCGGCCTGGGTGGACGCCTGGCGGCGGGCCGATGACGCCGCGGCGGAGGCGAGCGCCCGCGCCATCGGCGACGAGCTCTCCGAGCCGTGGGTCGCCGCCCGAGTCGGTGCGGCCCTCCCCGCCGACGCGACGCTGTTCGTCGCCTCCTCCATGCCGGTGCGCGATGTGGAGACGTTCTTCGGAGCCCGCGACGACCCGGCCCGCGTACTCGCGAACCGCGGCGCCAACGGGATCGACGGCACCGTGTCGTCGGCGTACGGTGCGGCGGCGGCCGGCGAGGGGCCGACGGTGCTCCTGATCGGGGACGTGGCCCTCGTCCACGACCTCGGCGGGCTCCTAGCCGGGACGCGACTCAAGCTGCCTCTGGCGATCGTCCTGCTCAACAACGACGGCGGCGGCATCTTCCAATTCCTTCCCATCGCCGGCGAGACCGACGTGTTCGAGGAGCATGTTGCGACCCCGCACGGACTCGACTTCGCACGCGCGGCGGCGCTGTTCGGGGCCGAGCACGAGCTCGTGGCGGACCCGGCGGGATTCGACGCCGCGCTCGCGCGTGCGCTCGACGCCACGGGCACCTCGATCGTCGAGGTGCGCACGGACCGTGCGGCGAACGTGGCGCTGCACCGGCGCGTGTGGGCCGAGGTCGCCGCGGCGCTGGCGTGAGGATGTCGGCGCTCAGCCGGCGAGCACGGGGAGCAGCGCCTCGAGCTTGACCTCGGTCTCGGCCAGCTCGGCCGCCGGGTCCGAATCGCGCACGACCCCGACCCCGGCGTAGCAGCGCGCCACCGGTCCGCGCAGCAGGGCGCAGCGCAGGGCGACGCAGAACTCCCCGTCCTCGGCCGCGTCCGTCCAGCCCACCGGCCCGGCGTACCAGCCGCGGTCCAGGCCCTCGAGCTCGGGGATCAGGTGCTCCGCGCGCTCGAACGGTTCGCCGCCCACGGCCGGGGTGGGATGCAGGAGCCCGGCGAGGTCGACCGCGCCGATCGGCTCGGCGAGCTGCACGCGGATCGGCGTGGCCAGGTGCTGGATGTTGGCCATCCGGACGATCACGGGCTCGGGCGCCGCGGCCACCCACACGGCGTGCGGCCGGAGCGCGCGCTGGATGCGGCGGGCCACGATCGCCTGCTCCTCCCGCTCCTTGGCGCTGCGAAGCAGCTGCTCGCCGAGGTGGTCGTCGACGGCCGGGTCGGCGCTGCGCCGCGTGGAGCCGGCGAGGGCGAGCGTGCTTGCGCGCTGTCCCTCGCGGCGGACGAGCAGCTCGGGACTGGCGGCGACGAAGGCGGCGTCGCCCACGCCCGCGGCGAACACGTAGCACTGGGGAAAGGCCTCGCGCAGGACGCCGAGGATCGCGCCGGGGTCGTGCGGCGCCGGTGCGTGCACCTCGACCTCCCGGGCGAGCACGACCTTCTCGAGCTCGCCGGCGCGGATGCGTTCGACCGCCCGGGCGACGGCCGATACGTAGTGCTGCGGTGGCATCGCCCCGGCGACCCGCGCGCGCTCGGCCGGCGCCGGGTCGAGCAGCGGCAGTGGTGTCGTCCGCAGCTCGCCCAGCCGGCGCTCCAGCGCCGCCAGGAGGCCCTCGGGCGTGTCGTCGGGCGCGACCGCCGCCGCCAGCGTCAGCCAGGTGACCCCGTCGCGCCGCGCCAGCGCGACCTCGGGCACCACGAGCGAGGCGGGTGCGAAACCGGCCCAGTGCGGAGCCGAGCCGCCGTCGGCAGAGAAGGCAAAGCCGCCCACGGCGACGAGCCCGGCGCCGCGCGGTCCCTCGGGCGGGTCGGCGAGGGCGTCGGCGGCCAGCCCGCGCCAGTCGGCGGCGACCTTCTCGAAGCGGTCGGCCCCGCCCGCCTCCAGCGTCCGCACGGCGCCCAGCGCGGCCAGCGCAAAGCCCTGGCGATCAGGCTGCTCGAGGCAGAACCACCGCTCGCCGGCGCGCCGCGACGCGCAGGCGATCGCCGTCGGGTCCAGGCGCTCGCCGGCCCGGATGGTCGTCGCCGCCAACACCTCCCCGCCCTCGGAGCGGGTGCGGCGCACCGCCTGCTCGAGCCGATCGAGCACGCGGGTGCGCGTGGCGGCGTCCAGGCCGAACCGGCCGGTGGCGGTGGTGCCGCTGCCGGAGGTCGGCGAAGCGCTCACGGCCGCGGCCGCCTAGGTCTCGCCGCGCCCGCGCGAGATCGCAATCTCGCCGGTGCGCACCATCTCGATCAGGCCGAACGGGCGCACGAGCCGCTCGAACGCCTCGATCTTGTCGTCCGTACCGGTGATCTCGATCACAATCGAGCGCTTGCCGACGTCGACGACCTTGCCGCGGAAGATGTCGGTGATCTGCATGACCTCGCCGCGCTGACCGCCGTCGGCGGACACCTTGAACAGGGCCAGCTCGCGCGACACCGCCTCCTCGGGCTCGAGGTCGCGGATCTTCAGCACGTTGACCAGCTTGTGCAGCTGCTTGGTCACCTGGTCGATCGGGTGCTTGGCCCCGTCCACGGTCAGGGTGATGCGCGAGACCGCGTCGTCGTCGGTCGGCCCGACGGCGAGGGTGTCGATATTGAAGCCGCGGCGCGCGAACAGCCCGGCGATCCGCGTGAGAACGCCGGGCTTGTTCTCCACGAGGATCGACAGCACGTGCTTGCGCCCGGTGCGCAGCCCGCCCGCGACCTGCAGCTCCTCCAGCGAGATCAGCTCTTTGGTTCCAGGTTCACCCACGACAATCCATCCCGAGCAACTGACGACTGACGACTGACGACCGACGACTCATCCGACCATGTCGCGGGCGGCCTGCCCCGCCGGAATCATCGGATACGTGTTCTCCTCCTTGGTGACGCGCACGTCGACGAGCACCGGACCTTCGGTGTTCAACGCCTGGCGCATGTCGTCGACCAGCGTGTGCTTGTCCTCGAAGCGCAGCCCGGTGGCGCCGTAGGCCTCGGCCAGCTTCACGTAGTCGGGCGACTGGCCCATCTCGACGTGGCTGTAGCGGCCATCCCAGAAGAGCTCCTGCCACTGGCGGACCATCCCGAGGTAGCCGTTGTTCATGATGAACACCTTGATGGGGATGTTGCCCTCGACGCAGGTCGCCATCTCCTGCATGTTCATCTGCACCGACCCATCCCCGGCGATGCACACGACGGTCTCCTCCGGGCAACCGACCTGAGCGCCCATCGCGGCTGGGAGGCCGAAGCCCATCGTGCCCAGGCCGCCCGAGTTGATCCACCGCCGGGGGCGCGAGAAGTGGAAGTACTGGGCCGTCCACATCTGGTGCTGGCCGACGTCCGAGGTGACGATCGCGTCGCCGCCCGTCGCCTCGTAGAGCGCTTGGACCATGTACTGGGGCTTGATCTCGGCGTCGGACGAGTCGTCGTAGCCCAGCGGATACTGCTTCTGCCAGGCGTGGATGCGGTCCCACCAGTCCTCCAGCCGCGATGGGTCGGCCCCGAGCGCCCGGTACTCGGCCGTCAGCCGGGGGACGATGTTCTTGGCGTCGCCCACGATCGGGATGTGCGCCGGCACGTTCTTGGAGATCTCCGCCGGGTCGACGTCGATGTGGACGAACTTCGCCCGCGGGGCGAACTCCGACAACTTGCCGGTGATGCGGTCGTCGAAGCGGGCGCCGATCGCCACGATCAGATCGGCCTCGTCCATGGCGTAGTTGGCCGCGCGCGTGCCGTGCATCCCGAGCATGCCCAGCCAGTGCTCGTGCGGCGCCGGGAAGCCGCCCAGGCCCATGACGGTGCACGTGACCGGGAAGCGGTCGGCGGTGCCGAGTTCGGTCAGCTCCTCGGCCGCGTTGGCGTTGATCACCCCACCGCCGGCGTAGATGACCGGGCGGCGGGCGTTGGCCAGCGCCTTGGCGGCAAGCCTGATCTGCTTCTGGTTGCCCTCCAGCGTGGGCTGGTAGCCGGGGAGGCGGACGGCGCCGGACGCGGGCTCGTACTCGATGTCCGCCCGCGACAGGTCCTGCGGGATGTCGACGAGCACCGGTCCCGGCCGTCCCGAGCGCGCCAGGTAGAAGGCCTGGTGGACCGTCTCCGGGATCTCGCGCGGGTCCTGGATCATGAAGGAGTGCTTGACGATCGGCATCGTGATGCCGCCGGTGTCGCATTCCTGGAAGCCGTCGGTGCCGATCAGCTCGGTGCGCACCTGGCCGGTGATGAACACCGTCGGCACGGAGTCCAGCATCGCGTCGGTGATCGGCGTGACCAGGTTCGTCGCGCCGGGACCGGAGGTGCCGAACGCGACCCCGACACGGCCGGTGGCCTTGGCGTAGCCCTCGGCCGCGTGGCCGCCGCCGGCCTCGTGGCGGACGAGCACGTGGCGAATGCCGGCGTCGTACAGGGCGTCGTAGGTCGGGAGGTTGGCGCCGCCGGGCAGGCCGAATACGTCCTCGACACCCTCTGCCTTCAGACATTCCATGAGAGCGTCGGCCGCTCGCATCTGCGCTCGCCTCCTTTCCGGCTATTTCGAGGGGACAACGGCACACACGGTGATTTGAGTGCACGCCCGCGGTCGAGCGAGTGTACCAGCGGTTTTCCGGCGATCCGAGCGGCCGCCGGGGCTCAGGAGGCCCGCGGACCGGGCGATGCCGACTCCGGTGCCAGCACCACATCCGGGAACTCCAGCTCGGCGCCGCACCGGGTGCACACGGCGTCGTGGAGCATCACGATGCTGCCGCAGCGGGGGCATTGCCGGCGGGGCTCGTCACGGTCCGAGCGGTAGAGCAGCGCGGCGACCAGGCCGATGAAGGGCAGGACGCCCGAGATCAGGAACCAGAGGAAGAACGAGCTGCCCTTGAGCTTGCCGACGATCCCGCCCGCGAGAGCGAATCCCAAGGCGATGACCAGATACGCCACGGTGGGCGCGCGCTCGTCAGAGGACGCGGATGGCCCAGACGATCGCCACGATCGCGAGGATCACGAGGATCGGTACGGCGAGTGCCGTGACGATCCCGATCACGAGCTTCAGCAGGATGTAGGCGGCGATGATGAGAACGCCGACCGCGACTGCCCGCTTGGCGATCGAAGGTGAGCCCGACCGTGAGCGTTCGACTTCTTGCATACCGCTAAGGGTACTGACGCCGTCAGACCGGCCCGGCGCGCTCAGTCGTATGTGCGCTTCAGGTGGGAGTGGGGTTCCGGCGACGACCGGCCGTTGAGCCGCAGCCGCGACAGGTGATAGCGCCGCACGACGGTGGCGCCGGGCGTCTCGGCCCGCGGCTCGGGGATCAGGGTCAGCCTGGATAGGGGGGCGGGGATCGTCATGCGAGCAGTGTGCCCGCCGGGCGCGCCCGGGGCCACCTCCCGCCGGTCCACAATCATGGGGTTGCCATTCGACACGCGGTCTAGTCGTGGTGGCGGGATGAACTGCGGGCATCGAGGAACACGGACCTGCATAGCACCACACACGTCCGCCTCGTCTCGGGGTGTGCGGCGCTATGCATGTCCACGATGCATTACTCCGCACACCCCCCTCGAACCAGGAGCGTGTGTGGTGCTATGCACACCGATCGTGGTCCTCGGTGATGTCGTTCGAGGCTCAGCGCGCGCTTGCCGCGGCGGCCGCGGCGGCCAGCGCCGGGCGCATCCGGCGATCCAGCCGGCGGCGCAGGCGCCAGCGCGCGCCGCTGAAGGCGAGGTTGGCGACCGTGGCGAAACCGGCCTCGTCCTCGCGCAGCGCCAGCAGCAGATGGGACGTGCGATCGGCCGACGGCAGCTCGTCCTCGGGAACCCGGACGCAATAGCAGAAGACCCGCCGCCGGCCGGGGCGCACGAGCACCGCGCCGGCCTCGCCCACCAGCCACACGCCGAGGGCGCCGCGCTCGAGCACGAGGCCGGTGGCGGAGTACAGGTCGCGGGCCTCGTGGCCCACCAGGTCGCCGAGCAGGCCCAGGGCGCGGCGCTCGGGCTCGTCGTCGAGGCGGCGCTTGGGCCGGACCACGTTGGCGCCGCGCTGCGCGTAGAGCGCCGGGATCAGCCATGCCTTGGCGACCGCGATCAACGACACCGCGACGGCCAGGGGTTGCAGGACGACGATCAGGACAGCGATCGCCACGAAGGGCACCACGTGGGCGACGGTGATCGTCGTCCAGAGGTTCCCCCTCCGTCGCAGCGCGTCCTCGTCGACCCGCGGCCGCCAGTAGACCGACGCCAGCTCCGGAAGCGTCTGGGCGTTCGGGGCGCTCGCGGCCTGGGCCACGGCCTAGCCTCCGGCGATGGGGCGGCGCATGACGACGAGGTCGGCGTCGACCGGCAGCTCGCTGACCTGCTCGGCTCGGCCCTCGCCCTGCGGCACGACGGCGAACGAGCCGCGATCTGATTCCTCGCGGAATGCCGCTATGGCGGACTCCACGGAGCCCTCATCGGCGGCGGTCCACTCGGCGAGCGTCGTGTGGCCGCTGCGGTCCATGCGGACGAGTCGTGACATCGGTGCTCTCCTTCCGCTGACGTGGGCGACGAATCCTACGCCCGCGGCGCTACAGGCTCAGCTGCTCGCGGATCAGGCGGGTCACCTCGCCGCCGTCCGCACGGCCCTTGGTCTCGCGCATCACGGCGCCGACCAGCGCGCCGATCGCCTTCGCGTTGCCCCCGCGCACCTTGTCGGCCGCGTCGGGATCCGCCTCGATCGCGCGCGCGACGATCTCGGCCAGCTCGCCGTCGCCCCCACCGATCGCCGCCAGATCCTCGGCTTCGACGATCGCCGCGGGATCGCCCCCCTCGGCCACCAGGCGGGCGAGGACCTGCTTGGCGGCTCCCGCCGTGACCTCCTTGCCCTCGACCATGGCGACCAGGCGGGCCAGTGCCTCGGGCGCGACGTTGGACTCGGCCGGATCGGCGTCCTCGAGCTGGCCCACCAGCTCGTTGACCACCCAGTTGGCCAGGGGCTGCGCCTCGGCGCCGTCGGCAGCCAGCGCCGCCTCGAAGTAATCACCCAGCTCGAGGCGGAAGGCGAGCACGCGCGCGGTGTCGGGATGCAGGCCGAGCTCGTCCTGGAAGCGCTCGGCCCGCGCGGCGGGCAGCTCGGGCAGCGCCGCGCGAGCGGCCGCGATCATCTCCTCGGTCACGTCGACCGGGATGAGGTCGGGCTCGGGGAAGTAGCGGTAGTCGTGCGCCTCCTCCTTGGAGCGCAGCGGCGTCAGCTCGCCCGTGCGGGGGTCGAAGTGCAGCGTTTCCTGCTCCACCTCTCCCCCCGTCTCGAGGATGGCCGACTGGCGCTCGATCTCGGCCTCGATCCCCCGTTCGATGAAGCGGAAGGAGTTCATGTTCTTGAGCTCCGTCTTGACCCCGAGCTTCTCGCTGCCCGCCTGCCGCACCGACACGTTGGCGTCGCAGCGCAGCGACCCCTCCTCCATGCGCACGTCGGACACCCCCAGGCGCCGCAGCGTCACCGCCAGCAGCTCGAGCCACTCGCGGGCCTGTGCCGGCGAGCGCAGGTCGGGCTCCGTCACGACCTCGACCAGCGGGGTGCCGCCGCGGTTGAAGTCGACCACGCTCGCGTCGGAGCCGTGGATCCTCCCCGACCTGCCGATGTGCACGAGCTTGGCGGCGTCCTCCTCCATGTGGACGCGGTGGATGCGCACGTCCGCGAGATGCCCGCCGCGGCACAGCGGCTGGTCGTACTGGCTGATCTGGTAGCCCTTGGACAGGTCCGGATAGAAGTAGTTCTTGCGGTGGAAGATCGACCGCGGTGCCAGGTCGCAGCCGAGCGCCAGGCCGATCAACAGCGCGTCGTGCACGGCGCGTGCGTTGCCCACCGGCAGCGCGCCCGGCAGCCCGAGGCAGACCGGGCAGGTGTGGGTGTTGGGCGGGTCGCCGAACGACAGCTCGCACCCGCAGAACATCTTGGTACGCGTCGAGAGCTGGACGTGGATCTCGAGCCCGATGACGGGCTCCAGCGCCGCCAAACTCATCCGCGCACCCCACTTCCGTCGAAGCCGATCGCCTGCTCGAGCGCGTGTGAGGCGTCCAGCAGGCGGTTCTCGCTGAACGCGGGCCCGGCGAGTTGGAGCCCGACCGGCAGGCCGTCGGACAGGCCGTTGGGGATCGAGATCGCGGGGATCCCCGCCAGGGGCATCGGCACGGTGCAGTAGTCGCTGAGGTACATCGCGAGCGGGTCGTCCGTCTTGGCCTCGAGTGGGAAGGCGACCGTGGGCGACGTCGGCGTGACGACGAAGTCCACCTGCTCGAAGGCCGCCCGGAAGTCCTCGCTGATCTTCGTGCGCACGCGCTGCGCGCGGCCGTAGTACGCCTCGTAATAGCCGGAGGACAGCGCGTAGGTTCCGAGCATGATGCGGCGCTTGACCTCGGGGCCGAAGCCGGCCGCGCGCGTGCGCTCGTACATCTCCAGCAGCGAGGCCTCGCCGTCGACCCGCAGGCCATAGCGGACGCCGTCGAAGCGGGCGAGGTTCGAGGAGGCCTCGGCCGGGGCGATCAGGTAGTACGCGGACAGCGCGTGCGGCGCGTGCGGCAGCGCAATGTCGTGGACCGTCGCGCCCAGCTCCTCGGCGAGCCTCAGGCTCCCCTCGAACGCCTCGCGCACCCCGGGCTCGATGCCCGCCTCGTCGCTGCTCAGCTCTTCCGGGACGCCGAGCCGGATACCGTCGAGGCGCTCGGCCTCCGGGAGGCGGACGGGCTCCGGGAACTCGAGGGAGGTCGCGTCGCGCTCGTCGCGGCCGACCATGTGGGTGAAGAGCAGCGCGGCGTCGCGCACGTCGCGGGCCAGCGGGCCGGCCTGGTCGAGTGACGAGGCGAAGGCGATCATCCCGTAGCGCGAGCAGGCGCCGTAGGTCGGCTTGAGCCCGACGATCCCGCATAGGGCCGCGGGCTGGCGGATCGACCCACCGGTGTCGGTGCCGATCGCCCACGGGGCGAGCCCGGCCGCGACCGCGGCGGCGCTGCCGCCGGAGGAGCCGCCGGGAACGCGGGTGCGGTCCCAAGGATTGAGCGTCGGCCCATAGCCCGAGTTCTCCGTCGAGGAGCCCATCGCGAACTCGTCCTGGTTGGTCTTTCCCAGCAGCGGAGCGCCCCCCTCCGCGAGCCGGCGGACGACCGTTGCGGTGTACGGCGGCCGGTAGCCCTCCAGGATGCGCGAGCCCGCCTGGCTCGGGACGCCCTCGGTGCAGAAGAGGTCCTTCACGGCGACGGGCACGCCGCCGAGCGGGCTCGACGCCTCATCCGCGGCGTCGCCCGCGTCGTCGGCGACCCATAGGAAGGCGTTGAGCTCGTCGGCGGCGGCGCGGTCGCGATAGGCGG
>JAWVFS010000091.1:0-4711 GCA_033855795.1 Solirubrobacteraceae bacterium
GCGGTGTTGGCCGAGAAGCGCCGGATGATCGTCTGCAGCCCGGCCGCGCGGAACGTGCTGATGACGCGGCCGGCCACCCCGCTGTCGCCGGAACTTCCGGGGCCGCGCTGGGGAAACGCGGCGGCGAGCGGCCGCAGGCCCGTGCCGGGCCCGTCGAAAGCCCGGGCGCCGACGAAGGCGTCCGGCGCGAGGCTGGAGCCCGAGCCGCGCGGGGGCTCCTGCAGCGAGAAGGCGGCGACGATCAGCGCAAACGCCGCGGGGACGAACGCCGCGCGGTAGACCCGCGGGTCGAGCATGCAGGCAATCTATGGGAGTGCTCCGGCGAGTAGTGCAACCGCTCAGTTGTCACTGACAACGCAAACTGCCGAACCGCCAGCGC
Organism: Solirubrobacteraceae bacterium; assembly: GCA_033855795.1. Taxonomy (GTDB): domain Bacteria; phylum Actinomycetota; class Thermoleophilia; order Solirubrobacterales; family Solirubrobacteraceae; genus JALYZC01. The sequence continues at coordinate 380 of JAWVFS010000091.1, forward strand.
CGTTGCAGCGTTTATGTCCTGCACAGACGTATCCCTAAGCTTCCTACGGGTCAAGAAAGACATGGTGGAAAAGTCCGCCCGCATCCTGCTGGTCGACGACGAGCAGTCGATCCAGACGCTTCTCTCATATCCGCTTCGCAAGGACGGCTACGAGGTGGTGCGCGCCGCCGACGGCCGCGAGGCGCTCGACCGGTTCGCCGAGCAGGCCTTCGACCTCGTGGTGCTCGACGTCATGCTTCCCCAGCTCGACGGGTTGGAGGTGTGCCGCCGGCTGCGCGCGCGCAGCGCGGTCCCGATCATCATGCTGACCGCGAAGTCCGAGGAGATCGACAAGGTGCTCGGCCTCGAGCTCGGCGCCGACGACTACATCACCAAGCCGTTCTCGATGCGCGAATTCCGCTCGCGCGTGAAGGCCGCGCTGCGCCGGGCCGAGATGGCGCGGCCGTCCACGGCCGACGGCGACGACGCGCCACTGTCGGTGCGCGAGCTCGACGTCGACTTCGCCAAGCGGACCGTGCGCGTGCGTCAGGACGACGTCAAGACCACCTACGTCGAGTTCGAGATCCTGAGCGCCCTGGCGCGGGCGCCGGGCCGCGTGTTCACGCGCGACATGCTGCTCGAGCGCGTGTGGGGCGATGCCGCCTACCGCGACCCCCGCACGATCGACGTCCACATCCGCCACCTGCGCGAGAAGCTCGAGCGCGACGCCAAGGAGCCGGAGTACATCTTCACCGTGCGCGGGGTGGGCTATCGCTTCCGCGACGAGGGACGGTAGACCCGGGGCGACGAGATGCCGGGGCCCCGCTCGATCCAGTACCGGCTCACGCTGCTGTTCTTCGCGATCACGCTGACGGCGTTCGCCGGGATCTACCTCTACGTCGTACCGCAGCTCGAGACCAATCTCCGTGAGCAGAAGCTCCGCGACCTGAGCGACTCCGCCCGGCTGTACTCCGGCGACCTCGTGCGCGCGATCGGTTCGAAGGTGGACGAGAGCCAGGTCAGGCAGGCCGTCCGGCGAGCCGCCGACCGCTCCAACGTGCGCGTGACCCTGCTCGGCGTGTCGCGCGGGACGCAGGGGATTCAGACGTATGCGATCTCGGACTCGACCAACGAGGCCCGCGTGGACCGATTCGCGTTCCAGGTCGCCGAGGACGCCGCCCGCTCGGGGCGCACCGCGAGCGGGTCGGAGGCCACCGGGAACGGCCGGCTGGGCGAGGCCGCGCGGCCCCTGTTCTACAACGGGACGGTGGCCCGCGTGGTCGTCTACTCGACGCCGCTCAACGACGTCGAGACGAACGTCGCGCTGATCCGCCGCCGGGTCGCGCTCGCCGGCGCGCTCGCCGTCGCCTTCGCGGTGCTGGCCGGTTTCTTCGTGGCGCGCGCGCTGTCGCGCCGGATCAAGCGCCTCGAGCAGGCGGCGGAGAAGGTGGCCGCCGGCGACTTCTCGCAGTCGATCCCGCCGGACTCCGACGACGAGCTCGGCCAGCTCGCCAAGGCCTTCAACGACATGCAGCGCCAGCTCGCCCAGCTCGACACGGCGCGAAAACGCTTCATCGCGACGGCCTCCCACGAGCTGCGCACGCCGATCTTCTCCCTGGCGGGCTTCGTCGAGCTGCTCCAGGACGAGGAGCTCGAGGAGGACGAGCGCCAGCAGTTCCTGGGCCAGATCCGCGAGCAGACCGCGCGACTGCAGAAGCTGGCCTCGGAGCTTCTCGACCTCTCGAAGCTCGAGGCCGGATCGCTGGAGCTGCGGCCCGAGCCGACCGACGTCGGTGATCTCGCCCGCAACGTGGCGACCGAGTTCACCCCGGCCCTGACCCAGCACGACGCGCACCTCGAGCTGCGCCTGTCCCGCAGTCCGATCGAGGCCGAGTGCGATCCCGAGCGCGTCGCCCAGATCATGCGGATCCTGATCGACAACGCCCTGTCGCACACCCCGCAGGGCACCGACGTGTTCGTGAGCGCCACGCAGGCCAACGGGAATGTGCGCCTCGCGGTGCGCGACCACGGCCCCGGTATCCGCCGTGACATGCTGCCGCGTATCTTCGAGCCGTTCGTGACCACCGATGACGCGCAGGGCTCGGGCCTCGGCCTCGCGATCGCCCGCGAGCTGGCCGAGCGCATGGAGGGCCGGCTCGGCGTCGACTCGATGCCGGGGCGCACCGTCTTCACGTTCGAGTTGCCGGCGTGAGCCTGGGACGCATCATGCCGGCGGCCGCGTTCGCGGCGCTGGCCCTGGTGGGCTGCGGCGGCTCGGGCGGCCACGGCGGCTCGTCCACCGCGGCGGGCCAGGGAGCGCCGGCTTCGACGTCCCGGGTCGAGGTACTCAAGGCGCTGCCCGGAGGCAACTTCGACCCACAGGCGATCTACCGGCGCTCCTCGCCGGGCGTCGTCACGGTGATCAGCGAGTTCGCGGGCGCGGCCAATCCGCTGGCACCCCAGGGCGGCGGGGCCGGTCTGGGCTCGGGCTTCGTCGTGTCCGCAAAGGGTGAGATCGCCACCAACGCGCATGTCGTGACCAGCGGCGAGGGCGCGGACATCCGTCGCGCGCGCCACGTGTACGTGCAGTTCGACGACCACAACCAGGTGCCCGCGACGATCGTCGGCGCCGACCCCAACTCGGACGTCGCGCTGATCCGCGTCGACCCGGCCGGGCTCACGCTGCGGCCGCTCCCACTGGGCGCGAGCGCCGCGGTTGTCGTCGGAGCGCCGGTGGTGGCGATCGGCAGCCCGTTCGGCGAGCCGGAGTCGCTGTCGGTCGGCGTGGTCTCGGGACTGGACCGGACGATCGACTCGCTGACCAACTTCCAGATCTCCGGCGCGATCCAGACCGACGCGGCGATCAACCGCGGCAACTCCGGCGGGCCGCTCGTGGACGCGCGCGGCGCGGTCATCGGGATCAACTCGCAGATCCAGTCGACCACCGGCGGCGGCGAGGGCGTGGGCTTCGCCGTGCCGATCGACACCGTCAAGCGCTCGCTCGACGAGCTGCGCCGTCACGGGAAGGTCGCCTACGCCTACATCGGCGTGTCGACCGTCGCCGTGTTCCCGCAGCTGGCCCGGCGCTTCGGCCTGCCGGTCACGTCGGGGAGCTGGGTCCAGGAGGTCACGCACGGCGGCCCCGCGGCCGACGCGGGGATCCACGGGGGCACCCAGACGGCCCGCTTCGAGGTGCGCCAATACCGGACGGGGGGCGATGTGATCGTGAAGGCGGGCGGCCGCACGCTGGTCGAGGACGACGACCTCGGTCGCGCGATCGCCGGCTACCGGGCGGGCCAGGAGATCGAGCTCGAGCTCTACCGTGACGGCCGGCGGCGCACCGTCCGGGTCAAGCTCGGCGAGCGCCCGCTGACGCGGCCGCAGATCTCGGCCCCGTGAGCCTGGAGCGCGAGCGGGCGCTGGTCGCCGAGCTCGCCGCGACGCTGCGCGAGCGCGTGCGCCCGGCACTGGGCTCGCACGCCGGCCGTGCCCACGCGGACGAGTCCGACGGCGCCGCCGGCGCGGGGGGCGACGTGACGTTCGCCATCGACGCCGACGCCGAGGCCCTGCTGGAGGCCTTCGTCGCCGAGCGCGCGCCGGCCACCGCGTTCTACTCGGAGGACCGCGGGATGGTCGAACCCGCGTCGGGCCGCGCCGAGCACGTCCTCGTGGTCGATCCGATCGACGGAACCCGGCCGGCCCTGGCCGGGTTCGAGGCGGCCTGCGTCTCGGTGGCGCTCGCGCCGGCGCACCCCGAGCCGACGATGGGCGACGTGCTCGTGGGCTGCGTGCTGGAGATCAAGTCCGGCGAGCGCTTCCTGGCCGTGCGGGACGAGGGGCTCGAGGCCACGGTCCCCGTCCACCTGAGCGAGACGACCGACCTGGCCCGCCTGTTCTGGACCTACGGCTTCCGCGGCCGGCCCGCGCGCCCGACGGTCGAGGTGCTCGGCGACCTGATCGATCGCTCGTCGGTGGGCGGCGCCGCGTTCGAGCTGGGCTCGGCCACCTACGACATGACGCGCGTCGTCACCGGCCAGCTCGACGCCTACCTCGAGCCGGGGCCGCGCCTGATCGAGGACGTGCCGGGCATGCGGGAGGAGTTCGAGCGCGTGGGCGGCGGGCACGTCCTCAACAACTCCCCGTACGACCTCGCCGCCGCCGCGCTGTGCGCGCGCGAGGGCGGAGCGGTCGTCACCGACGCCGCCGGGCGGACACTCGACGACCGACCGCTCCTCGGCGGCGGCGTCGACTTCCAGATGTCGGTCGTCTGCAGCTCCAGCCCCGCGCTGCACGCGCGTCTGATCGCCGAGATCGACCGCGGGATCGAACGCCTCCGCGACGCCCGAGCCCGGT
>JAWVFS010000092.1:0-9701 GCA_033855795.1 Solirubrobacteraceae bacterium
GACGCGGTGGCCGGGCTTGACCAGCGCCGCCGCCTCCATGTGGAGGTAGACGTACGTGCGCCGCGCACGGGGCTCGTAGATCGCGACGTAGTTGCCGCGCGCGTCGCCGCCACCGGCCTCGATCACCACGCCGTCTGCGACCGCCACGACGGGAGTGCCGACCGGCGCGAACATGTCCTGGCCCTCGTGCACGTGGTCACCGCGGTTGTAGCCGAAGTGCGCGGCCGCATCGCCGTAGCTCACGCGCCCCTGGACCGGATGAACATGCACGGGCCGCGCCACGCGCGGGCGCACGAGCGCCGGCGCGGCGCCGGGAACGAGCCGGTTCCCCAGCCACGCGGTTCCGACGTCCGCGGAGGACTCGGCCAGGCCGAGGCCGGTCGCGAGCGCGGCGGCCCCGGCGACGACGGCGAGCAGATGGGTACGACGGATCTGAAACGGCACGCTGGTGAGCCCCCTGTCGGTCAACACGCGTCGCGGATGACGCGGCGGGCGGGGAGGCCGCCCGAGTGCCCCGCGGGCGCCCGGCAGGCGGGCCTACGAGCGCGAGGCGACCGTCAGGGTAGGCGAACAACCGTTCGCACAACTGTGACGGAGATCACAGTGCAAGCGATCTTGCAGCGCGGGTCGGCCTACGCGGGGGCCTCGGCCGCCTCGGCGGCCGCGGGCTCGACGGGCGCCCGCGAGTCCTCCCGCCGGATCAGCACGAGCGCGAGCACGAAGCCGAGGACGGCGAAGCCCGCGCCGGTGAGGAAGGCCGACTGGAAGCCCTCGGTGAGCGCCTGCTTCATCCCGTTGGCGCCGTGCGCTCCGGCCACGATGTCGCTCGTGCGCCCATTGGCGACGGTCGCGAGCACGGCGAGGCCCAGCGCGCCACCGATCTGTTGGGAGGTGTTGATCAGACCGCTGGCCAGGCCGGCTTCGCGCTGGGCCACCCCGCTGACCGCTCCGATCGTGACCGGCACGAACGAGAGGCCGAGACCGATCGCCGCGAGCAGCATCGGCCCGAGGATGTCGGCGGCGTAGGACCCATTCCACGGGACCTGCCCGAACCAGATCAGCGCGGCCGCGATGAAGGCGAACCCGGTGAGCAGGACGGGCTTGAAGCCCAGCCGCGTGACCAGCTGCGACGCGATACCGGCGGCGATGATGATCGTGCCCGCCAGCGGGAGGTAGGAGACACCGGTCTTGAGCGGGCCGAAGCCGAGCACCTGCTGCATGTACAGGGAGATGAAGAAGAACATCGAGAACAGCGATGCGCCCACGAGCAGGCCCGAGACGTTCGCACCGGTCAACGTCCGCGACCGGAAGATGCGGAACGGCACCAGCGGAGAGGCCGAGCGCAGCTCGATCGCCGTGAACGCGGCCAGCAGTGCGGCCGAGAGCCCGAGCAGCCCGACGGTCTGCAGCGAGCCCCAACCGGCGTTCCGCGCGTCAACGAGCGTGTACACGAGGAGCGAGAGACCGGCCGTCACCGCCACGGCGCCGGCCACGTCGAAGGCACGGCGCTCGCCGGTGGCGCGGCTCTCGTCGATCAGGCGCGGCGCCAGGATCGCGGCCAGGATGCCGATCGGGGTGTTCACGTACAGCACCCACTCCCAGCCCGGGCCCGCGGTCAGAACCCCGCCGAGGAGCACGCCCGCGGCGCCGCCGGAGCCGGCGACGCCACCCCAGATACCCAGCGCGCGGTTGCGCTCGGCGCCCTCCTTGAAGGTGTTGGTGACGATCGAGAGCGCGGCCGGCGACAGGAGCGCCGCGCCGAGGCCCTGCACCGCGCGCGCCACGATCAGCCAGGCCTCGCTCTGGGCAAGACCGCCGGCGAGCGACGCGAGTGCGAACACGATCAGCCCGGCGATGAACACTCGCCGACGGCCGAGCAGGTCGGCCAGGCGGCCGCCGAGCAGGAGGAAGCCGCCGAACGTCAGCACGTACGCGTTGACCACCCACGAGAGCGAGTCCTGCGAGAAATGCAGCGCGCGGCCGATCGAGGGGAGCGCGACGTTGACGATGGACGCGTCGAGCACGACCACGAACTGCGCCGTGGCGAGCAGGCCGAGCGCGATCCAGCGCCGGCGATCGGTCGAAACGGTGGTCATTGGCGACTTGCTCCTGGGTCTCTCGAGGTCTAGAATCGGAAGCGGAGTTCCGGTTCTGCGGTAATATACGGAACTGTGATTCCGGTTGTCAAGCTGATCGACCACATTCGCCGTTAGGGTCGCCCGATGGCCACGCCCTCTGTCACCGAACGCCCGATGCGCGCCGATGCGCGGCGCAATCGTGAGCGCGTGCTCGACGCCGCCCTGCACTGTTTCGCGGCCGACGGCCTCCAGGCGCAGATGGACGACGTGGCCTCGCGGGCGAAGGTCGGCGTGGGCACCGTCTACCGCCACTTCCCCACCAAGGACGCGCTGATCGAGGCTCTGGCCGACGACTACTTCGCCCGCCAGGCCGAGGCGGCCCGGGCTGCGCTGGAGGTCGAGGACGCGTGGGAGGCCTTGAGCGGGTACGTGCACCGGGCGTCGGACATCCTCGGCGAGAACCGCGCGCTCGCGCAGGTGCTCCGCGACCGGCCGGAGATGATGGCCGCCGCCGCCATTCGGGCGGCCGAGGAGTTGAGCTTCTTCGACACGCTCACGACGCTGATCGACCGTGCGCAGGACGCCGGCGCCCTGCGCAAGGACTTCCGGCTCGAGGACATCCCGCTGATCATGTGCTCGCTGGGCTCGCTGCAGACGAGCCGCGGCGACTACGCCAGCTGGCGCCGGCAGCGGGCGATCATCCTCGACGGCCTGCGCGCACCGGGCTCGGAGCCGCTGCCCGACGAGCCGGTGCCGGCGCTCGCGAAGCGCAAGGTCAGCGGAAGACGGCGACGGGCCGGCTGAAGGTCGTCCCGCGGGTCGCCGGGTCTCGCCAGGCGAGGCGGATGAAACCCGAGCGCGGGACCCTGATCGTGCGGTCGACGTAGCCGCGGGCCCGCGTGGCCGAGGCCGTCGCCACCGTCGCGAACGACCGGCCGAACGCCGCGAACTGGATCGAGGCGCTGCGCACCCCCTCCCGACGCCCGGGCCGGAACAGCCCCCACACCCGGAAGCGCCCGCTGCGCGACACCGGATTCGGGATCCAGATCGGCGTCCGGTACGCGCCGTAGGCGGGCTTGATCCGGCCGTTGCGCTGGATCAGCCCGGTCTGGAACTGCTGCGCGCTGCTGGAGTCCGAGAGCAGGAACTGGGAATAGGACACCAGGCGCGGGTTGCGGTACCCCATGAACTCGGCCTCGTTCAGGTATGCCGCCTGGGTGAACAGCGGTATCCCGAACGCGCTCGGCGGCCGGCTCTCATAGCCGAACTCGGTGTTGTAGATCGGGAGCCTGCGGCCGCTGCGGTACGCGCGGAAGATGCCGTCCAGGGTGCCCGTGAGCCGGGGGATGTCGGCGCTGGCGACCGAGTCGGGATCGGATGGCAGCGTCGGCGGCAGGAGCAGCTGGTAGGGATGGTGGGCGTAGCCGGTCGCCCGGAAGAGCCCGGGATGGGCCGCGGGAAACGCCCTCGCCTGGTTACTGGTCGGGCACCCGCGGAGGCGCGCCGCCGCACCACGCAACGGCCGCAGGCGGCCGTCCACGCAGTACAGCGCGCGGATGAAGCGGAGCGGGCGAATCGACCGCGACGCGGCCGGGTCGGCCTTGGCCTTCGGCGCCGTCTCCCCCACCAGGACGGTGTCGCCGGGGACGTGCCCGGTCGCGACCAGCGCGTTCCAGCCCGCGTCCACGAGTGAGCGGTAGACGGATGCGGCGGTCTCGACCCACGTGCCGCCATGACGCTGCCATGTGGGCGCCAGGAAGGAGATGCCGTTGGGCTCGTTCCAGAGCGACCAGTAACGGACCCGGGGCAGCGCGTTCCCGTCGTAACCGAGATGGGTCCCGTCGTAGCGGCGGCCCAGCGCGGTCATGAAGCGGCCGAACTCGACCGCCGACGGGTTGTAGTGGCCGACGAACGGCGGATAGGAGGTGCGGCCGTCCGCCCAGGTCGGGACCGCGCCCCACACGTTGAAGTTCACGCCGATCCCGCGAGCGGCGGCCAGGCGCACGATCGTGTCGTAGGCACGCCACGCGCCGGGTGGATAGGCGGCCGGGTCGCTGGCGTCGAAGCGGGGCCGGTTGCGCGAGGCCGGGTTGGGCGTGACCAGGTTCCAGAACACGGTCACGCGGACGCGGTCCACGCCGAGGTAGCGCAGCGTGTCCATCGTCTTCGCCACGCTCGCCGGGGACTTGAAGACCAGCAGGGAGTCGTCCTGGAACATCGACTCCTGCGTGGGGGCAGCCATGGCGGGCGCCGCGGCCGCGGCCGCCAGCGCGGCCGTCAGCACGCACGCCGCCACCACCTGCCCAAGGCGCCCGGGACGTCGCATGGACCCTCTACAACGCAGCTGGCGGCGCGAAGTCGCGCCCCCCGCTCGGCGATTCCCGCCGCCTCACTGACCCGGACCGCCGAAGGTGCCGGCCGAGAGCTTGGCCAGCTGGTCGTGGGCCTCGACCACCTTGCGCTTCACCGGGTCGTCGTCCGAGCGGTCCTGCACGAGGTCCCAGGTGCGGTCGGCCACGTCCCGCGCGTTCGCCGGGGTGGCGTCGCGGCAGAGCATGTCGACCAGTCGCAGCTCGAACTCCTCGATCTGTTCGGCGGGCTCCCCCGGCTGCAGTTTCGGCAGAGACTCGTCGGTCGCGTCGCGCCACATCCCGGTGGCGATCACAAGGCGGTTCTGCAGCGTCTTCCCGGTCACCGCGCGCAGAGTAGCGAGCGTCAGGCGGGCACGCGACCGGCCTCGCGGGCTGCGGCCTCGGCGTTCTCCAGCTGCTCGGCCACGAGGTCGAGCCCAGCGTCCCAGAAACCCGGATCGGCCAAATCCACGCCGACGATCTGCCCGAGGTCCTCCGGCGGCCTCGACCCGCCGGCCGCGAGCATCTCCACGTAGCGGTCGACGAACCCCTCGCCCTGCTCGCGGTAGCGGCGGTACACCGAGAGCGCGAGCAGCTGCCCGTACGCGTACGCGTACACGTAGCCGGGGGTGGAGATGAAGTGGGGCACGTAGGACCACCACGACCGGTAGCCGTCCGTGACCTCCACCGCCTCGCCGAACATCTCCTCCTGGCTCTCGGCCCACAGCTCGCCGATCCGCTGGACCGACAGCTCGCCCTCGCCGCGTCGCGCGGTGTGGGCCAGGTCCTCGAAGCGGTTCATCGCGACCTGTCGGAACACGGTGGCGATCGAACCCTCGAGGCTCTCGGCCAGCAGGGCGAGCCGCGACTCGGGCGACTCGGCGCGCTCCAGCAGCCGCCCGAAGACGATCGTCTCGCCGAACACGGAGGCGGTCTCCGACAGCGTGAGGGGCGTGTGCTGGTGAAACACGCCCTGCGGGGCGGCCAGCGCCGCGTGCACGCCGTGGCCCATCTCGTGGGCGAGCACCAGGACGTCGCGGCGTTTGGAGGTGTAATTGAGCATCAGGTAGGGATGCACCGAGGGCACCGCGTAGGCGCAGAAGGCGCCGCCGCGCTTGTGCGGCCGCACCGGCGCATCGATCCAGCGCTCGGCGAAGAAGCGCGTCACCAGCTCGCCGATGCGGCCGTCGAAGTCCGTGTAGGAGTCGAGCACGAGGTCGCGGGCGTCGGGCCACGCGACGCTGGGGTCCTCCGCGGTGACGGCCGCCGCGCGGTCGTAGTCGGCGAGGCGGTCCAGGCCGAGCAGCTGCGCCTTGAGGCGGTACCAGCGCTGCGGGATGTCATAGCGGGCACGCACCGCCTCCACGAGCGCCTCCACCGATTCGTCGCTGGCCTCGTTGGCCAGGTTGCGGGCGGCGAGCCAGTGCGGGTAGCTGCGCAGGCGGTCGTCGACGGCCTTGTCGTGGAGCAGGGTGTTGAGCACGAACCCGCGTGTACGCAGGCCAGGCTCCAGCGCCCCGGTCACCGCGTCGGCGACGCGCCGGCGCTCGTCGCGGTCGGACGACACGAGCCGGGCGAGCGCGGCGTCGAGCGGCACCGGACCGGCCTCGCCCTCGACCGTCACCTCGATGGCCGACGTCACCTCGGCGAACAGCCGCGACCAGGCGCCCCGGCCGGTGATCGCCTTCTCGGTCAGCACCTTCTCCTCGGGCTCTGACAGCAGGTGCGGGCGGTAGCGGCGCAGGTTGTGCAGGTGATGGCGGCAGAAGTCCAGGCCCTCACCGGCCAGCAGCTCGTCCGCGTGCTCGTCGTCCAACATCGCCCATTCCAGGTCGAAGAAGAGCAGCGTCGTCTCGATCGTCGTCCCCCGCTCCTGAACGCGCTGGAGCAGCGCGCCGATCTCGGGATCGGCGGTGTCCACGGCGAAGCGCAGCATCGCGTACGTCCCGGCGCGGCCGGCCAGCTCCTCGATGGCGCCGAGGTCGAGCATCGCCTCCCGCAGCCCGGCGGCGTCGAGGTCGGCGACCCTGCCGGCGTGGGAGTCCGCGAACGCGCGGGCGCGCTCCTCCGCCTGGTCGAGCAGGTGCAGGGCGCCGGCCTCCTCCTCGCCGTCCACGAGCGGAGCCAGGTCCCATGCGACCTGCTCGACGTCGTCGGGACCTACGGTGGTGATCTCCTCGTCGGGCACCCGCGGAGCTTACGCGCCCGCGCGTGTCTAGCCGCGGCCGCTGCGCTGGTCGATCGAGGAGCCCGAGAAGAAGAAGAACCAGATCTCGAAGACGACGACCGCGGCCACCACCGACACGATCAGGATCACCTCGAGCGGCGAGAGGTCGCGCGCGCGCTGCTTCTCGTAGTGGGGGCGTTCGCCGCGCATGCTGCGCAGCCAGGGCACGTGGCGGCTCACCCGGGCCCCGCGGCCGGTGAGCCGTTCGTAGGTCGCGTCGAAGACGGCGATGAGCCGCACCAGACCGAAGCTCACCGCGCCGAGCACCACGGCCACGACGCCCACCGCGGCCATGCTCGGCGGCCCGCTGCTCTGCACGCGGGAGCCCACCCACAGCGCGAACAGCGGCCCGCCCGTCCAGATGTTGATGGTGGTCAGGCTCATCGCACAGACGAGCGCGATGCGCTCGACGCGAACCCGGAGGCCGGTGGGCCGCGGCGTCGGCTCTCGGGTGTCGTTCACAGACGTCATTCAACTCAAAGGCGACGTTCGGCCCTTTGACCGAATTGCGGTACGCGCCATTCAGTCGCCGGCCGCTCCTGCCGATGAGCACGATTGTGGAGTACGTCCACTACTGCGTGTACTGCGGTTGGAACCGCGAGGCGTCGTCGCTGACCATGCTTTCCCCGCGCTGCGAGGACTGCGGCTGCGCGCTGCGCGCCGACCGGCACGAGGCCTTCCGCCGCATCGCGCCGACCCTGCGAGAGAGCTCGGTTCCGATCCACCGCCGCACGGACACCACGGCGGTGTTCGCATGCCTGGTCTCGCTGCCGTTCCTGCTTCCGCTCTTCGGGCTGCACATCAGCGACGTCGCCTTCGCGGTGCCGCTGGTCATGCTGCTGTTCGCCACCGTCCGCTGCGCTCAGGCATCGGCCATCTCCGTGTCCCGCCGCTGGATGTGGCGATCGTTCGCGGCGTCAACCGCGTGTGCCGCGGCGGCGTCCGTGCTCGCGCTCGCCTCCGCGGTCACGGGGAGCACGCTCACCGCGGCCTTCTACCTGGGCGCGTTCGGCTCGGTGGGATTGCTCGCCGCGGCCGTCTCCCTCGCCTGGCGCACGCTCCGCGGCGCCCGGCTGGAGCGGGTCGTGGACGCGCTGCTGTGGTGCGCCGTGATCGCGGCCGTGGGCACCTACATCGTGGTGATCCCCGGCTTCGCCCACGGCGACGCGGTGCTGACCTCGGTGTTCCTCATCGACCTCGCCGCCGTGATCGTGTTCATGGTCGCGGTGATCGTTCGGCGCGAGCCCCTGCACCGTCGCATCGGCTGGTGGCTGGTCGGCGCGGTGTCGGCGGCCGCCGTGGGCGACGGGTTCGTGGCGATGCACGCGTCGGGCTGGCTACCCTCGCTCCCGGCCCTCGCCGCCGTGCTGTGGGCGGTCGCGGGCTTCGGCGCGGCCACCGCCGCCGAGCAGGAGGCCCCGGATGCCGAGGAGTCGTCCGAGCCAGCGGATGAGGCCACGGGCGCGCGCTGGCTGATGGGCCGTGTCCTGCTGCCCCTGACGGCGGTCATCTCCTTCCCGGTGCTCGGCCTCGCCGTGTGGCTCGAGGATGGCCGGCTCGCCGGGTGGCAGCTGGTCTTCTTCGGCATGTTCTTTCTCTTCGCGCTCGTCGTGGCGTTCGGCCGGCAGGCCTACCTGCTCCTGGACAACCGGCGCGCGGTGACGCGCGAGCGCCGCCTGCGCAAGGAGGTCATGTCGCGCAATGCCGAGCTCGAGGCGCTCACCGGCCTGGCCACCACCATGACCCAGACCCTCGAAGAGCCGCCGATCATCGAGCAGGCCCTCGGCGTGCTGCACCTCGCGGCGCGCGCGTCGAGCAGCGCACTGCACGCGGCGGGCAGCGATCGTCCCGCGCTCCTCGCCACCACCGGCGCCTGGCAGGACGACGAGCCGTGGGTCGGCGCGCCGCGGCAGGACGCGGAGCCGGTGGAGATCGACACCCGCGGCGGCCGCAGCATCGCCCGCTTCCAGCTCAGCGCCCGCGGCCACACCATCGGCACCGTCACGCTCGTGCGCCCGGCGGGCGACGCCCTCCCCGACGAGGGCGTGCGCCTGCTGCGGCTGCTCGTCGACGAGATGGCCGTGGCGGTGCAGAACGCGCGCGACTACCGCGACAAGCTCGAGCAGGCGATCCGCGACCCGCTCACCGGCGTCTACAACCGCCGCTTCTTCTTCGAGGCGTTGGAAAAGGAGGTCGGGCGCCACGAACGCTACGACTCGTCGGCCTCCCTGGTGATCTTCGACGTGGACGACTTCAAGCAGATCAACGACCGCTACGGCCACGCCGCGGGGGACGAGGTCCTGCGCAAGATCGCCCACATCGGTCAGGGGCTGCTCCGACCCGCCGACTCGTTCGCCCGCATCGGCGGCGAGGAGTTCGCGCTGCTGCTGCCCGAAACCCTGCAGCTCGATGCCCTGCTCGTGGCGGAGCGCCTGCGCACCGCGGTCGGGCGCAGCACCATGCTGCCGGATCGCCGTGTGACGCTCTCGGGTGGCGTGTCCACCTGCCCCCAGGACGCGACATCGCGCGAGGAGTTCCAGAAGAAGGCCGACGCGGCGCTCTACTGGGCCAAGCGCAACGGCAAGGACCTGTGCGCCGTCGCCAGCGAGGTCATCGGCGACGACGAGGGCCCGACCGAGGGCGACGGCATGCTCGCCCACCTGTACGCGATGGTGGCCGCCATCGACGCCCGCGAGCTGGTCACCCGCGACCACTCCGAGAACGTCGCCGCGTACGCCGTCGCGATCGGCCAAGCGCTGGGCATGGACCGCGACCGGATCATGGCGCTGCGCCGCGCCGCGCTCCTGCACGACATCGGGAAGATCACCGTCGCCGCCTCCATCCTGTCCAAGCCGGGCCGGCTCGATCCGCACGAGTGGGTGCAGATCCACCGGCACCCGACCGTGGGAGCGACCATGCTCGCCCACGCCGGGCTGCCCGAGGAGTCGCTCTGGATCCGCCACCACCACGAGCGGATCGACGGCAACGGGTATCCCGACCAGCTCGTGGGCAGGCAGATCCCGCTCGAGGCGCGAATCATCTTCG
>JAWVFS010000093.1:0-12824 GCA_033855795.1 Solirubrobacteraceae bacterium
AGATCCAGGCGATCGAGCGCTCGATCGTCCATTACGGCGATACCACGCTGTTCTTCGCCGATCAGCTGCGCCGCTTCGGGCCGGCATACGCCTCGGCGGTGGCGATGGAGGAGGCCACGCTGATCGACTTCAACCAGAAGCGCGGCGGGTCGGGGACCAAGCTGGTGGGCATCTACCCGGCGGAGGGCACTTTCTATTCCGACAACCCGCTGATCACGCTGCAGGCCCCGTGGGTCACGGACCAGCAGAAGGCGGCGGCGAAGGTGTTCGCCGACTGGCTCGGTGGCCGGATCAGCCCGACCCTGGCCGCGAGCCAGGGGTTCCGCACGCGGGAGGGCACGGGCAAGCCCAGCTCGCCGATCGACGCCGCCAACGGCGCCGACCCCAATCAGCCGACGCGCCTGCTGTCGCTGCCCGAGCCACGGGTGCTGGCCAAGGTCAAGCAGACCTGGCGATCGGACCGCAAGCCCGCGAACATCGCGCTCGTGGTGGACACCTCGGGCTCGATGAGCGAGGAGAACAAGCTCGACCAGGCCAAGCAGGGCCTGCGCGTGTTCCTGTCGCAGCTCTCGCCGAACGACCGCGTCGGCCTGATCACCTTCAATGACAAGGTGTTCCGCCTCTCGCCGATCAGCCGGTTCGGGACCACGCGGGCAAAGCTGCTCAGCGAGGTCAACGGCCTCTTCCCGGACGGCCAGACGGCGGTCTACGACGCCACCCAGGCCGGTGTGCAGGAGGTCCAGCAGCTCAAGGACGCCAGCCGCATCAACGCGGTCGTCGTCCTCACCGACGGCGAGGACAACCAGAGCAACACGAGCTCCAACGAGCTCGTCTCGGCGCTCCAGCGCCAGGCCACGAGTGAGGGCATGGCGATTCGCGTCTACACGATCGCCTATGGCTCCGGGGCCAACCAGGACGTGCTCTCGCAGATCGCCTCGGCGTCGGGCGGCAAGGAATACGCCGGGGATCCCAAGCAGATCGAGTCCGTCTACCGCTCGATCTCCTCGTTCTTCTGATGGCCGACATCGGCACAGCGCGACGAGGGACGAGAAGTCCTTCACTACGAAGGCTTTCTCGTCCTTCGACGAAGAACTTCTGATGGCGCCCGAACGCCAGCTCGTCACCCGGACCGACCTGCGGCGCGGCCTCGTCGTCAACGCGTTGACGAAGCCGATCAACGTGGTCGTGCCCGCGGCGGTGGCGGTGGCCGCGCTGCTGATCGGCGTCACGTGGCTCATCGCGGTCGCGGTGGCCGTCTACGCCGTGCTCGCCGTGCTCACGTTCTTCGACGAGAGCGAGGCCGAGCAGGTGGGCAAGCGGCTGTACGGCGAGCGTGGCGGCGGCGCGAAGGAGAAGCGGCTCGACGTGCGCACGCTCGCCGGACCGATCGGTCAGCAGGTCCAGGCGGCGCGCGACTGCGAGGTCCGCATCCAGGAAACGATCGCCCACTCCGACCTGTCGTTCGCCGAGGTCGAGGGCGAGGTGGACTCGCTGGTGCGCGCGGTCGAGCTGATCGCCCAGCGCGCGCAGCGGATCTACGACTACCTCGCCACGCAGGACCTCAACGCAATCGACGGCCGCCTCGCCCAGCTCCAGGGCTCCGCGGACCCGTCCGCCCAGGCGATCGTGAAGGCGCTCACCGAGCAGCGCAACGCGCTCACCGAGCTCCAGGGCCAGCTCACGAGCTTCTACTCGCGGATCGAGCAGCTCGTCGCGTCGCTGGGAACGGTCAACTCCCAGCTCGTACGCATGAGCGTCGCCTCCGAGGACGAGGACCAGACCGAGCTGGCCGAGCAGGTACGCGGTCTGCGCGAGCAGGTCGACGCTCTCTCGGCCGGGATGAAGGAGGCCTACGGCCGAGCGCCGGACACGCCGGACACGCCGGAGGTCGCGGCGCCGCCGAGCTGAGCGGGCGTCGTCGTCCCGTCCCTACGGGATGTACATCAGGGTCACGAACGCGCCGAACACCAGCGCACCGATGCGCAGCCGGCGATCGTCCAGGATCGCCGCCAGCGGCAGCAGCCAGACGATGTACCACGGCATCATCCAGAGCATCGAGAGCAGGACGGCGAGCGTCGCCCACCCGGCCGACACGAGCCAGTCCGCGCGCCCCTTCCAGGCGCGGTAGAGCAACCCCACGACGACGATCGCCAGCAGCAGGTTGGAGACGTTCTGCACCGTGTAGTTGACGTCGTTCATCCCCAGCAGCTGCTGGCTGATCTGGCCCGGGAAGCTCTTGAAGGAGATGTTCTCGCCCTGTCCGACGAACGACAGCAACGCCGCAAACGGGTTGTCGCCGAAGAAGACGAGCACGACGGCGACGATCAGCGCGCCAGCCGCCGCCGCGCCGATCACGACCTGCTTGCGATGGTTGGCGCCGATGAACAGGAAGGGCAGGAGGATCCCGCCGGTGGCCTTGATCCCGGCCCCCAGCACGATCGCGCCCGCGCCGAGCCCCTCGCGGCCGCGCAGGGCGAGCAGCAGGCCGCCGAGCACGAACAAGAGCATGAACATGTCGTTGTGGGCGCCGCCGACGCCGTAGACGAGCCACAGCGGATTCAGTCCGACGAACAGGATCGCCGGCACCACCGGCCGCCGCAGCTGCTGCGCCAGCCGCGCCACGAGGCCGATGCAGCCGAGGCTGGCGAGTGCCGTGGTGACCTTGAAGATCCACAGCCCCGTCGGGACGCTCGCCCACGCCACCGGCCAGGAGCCGGCGAGGAACAGGGGGCCGTACGGCGAGTGGAATTTCGGCCAGGTCACCCACCGGAACGAGGGGTCGTGGGGAACGGCCTGGAGGAAATGGGCGTACGGGTTCAGGCCGTGGCGCGCGCCCAGGCGCACGTAGCCGAGGTAGTTGAAGACGTCCGTCAGCCACATGGGTGGGGCGAGGAGCCACACCACGTGCAGGATGGCGATGGCACTGACGGCCCAGACGAGGCGCACGGACGGCGCCAGCCAGACGACCGCGAGGTAGAGCGCGTACAGCGCGAGCGTGAGCAGCATGAAGCGCGGGATCGTGAGCTCGATCCCCGTGCCCTTGAGCGGACCGGCCAGCCAGCTGGGGAACCCGAAGCCCGGACGCTGGCTCCACGTCACGAAGAACGTCGCGCTCGAGGCCATGCCCGCGGCCAGCGCGTAGCTCAGCACGACGACCGCGGCCAGCGCGCCGCCTGCCAGCCACTCCCGCGCAATGGCCACGCGGCGGACCTGCACTGTGCGGATGGCTTCCATGGCTGCGGTGGGAGAGCGTAGTGGGCGGCGCCTTTGCGCCTGGTTACGTTCGGGCTAGGCGGTGTGGTTCAGCGTTCGCAGCGCTGCGCGCGCGGCGGCCGCGTCGTCGGCCGGCAACTCCCCCCCGAGGATTGCGACCGTGTCGCCGCGATCCGCCCGCTCAACGGCATGCGCGATCGCGTCGCGTCGGTCGTCAATGGCCTCGGCGTGGTCACCCGCGCCGCGCAGGATATCGCGGATCGACTCGGGATCCGCCTTGTCCGGGTGGTCCGAGGAGGCGATCAGGAGATCCGAGCGGGCGCCCGCCAGCGCGCCCATCTCCGTGCGGGTCGCAGCGAAGCGCCGGCCCGTCGCCCCGAAGACCACGATCAGCCGGCCGTCCGCCCCTTCACGCAGCAGGTCGAGCGTGCGGCGCACCGAGTCGGGGGAGTGGGCGTAGTCGATCACGACGGCGAAGGGCTGGCCCTCGTCGACCGGCTCCAGCCGGCCCGGCGGGGGCGCGGCCGCCGACGCCGCCTGCGCGATCACGGAGGCGTTCGCGCCCAGCAGGTGCGCCGTCGCCCCGGCGGCGAGCACGTTGTCGACGTTGTACGCGCCGGGCAGCCGCGACCGGACGGATGCGCGCTCGGCGCCCTCGCCATGCCCGAAGGCGATGTCGAATCGCGCGCCCTCCGCGCCCAGGCGAACGTCGAGCGCGCGCACGTCCGCCTCGCGCCCGGTCCCGAAGGTCGTGGCGCCGGGAAGCTCCACGGCCAGCCCGCGACCGCGCTCGTCGTCGACGTTGATCACGACGCGCTCCGGCGCGACCCGGTCGAACAGGCTGCGCTTGGCCGCCCAGTAGGCCTCCATCGACCCGTGGAAGTCCAGGTGGTCGGCCGTGTGGTTGGTGAGCACGGCGGCGGCGAACTGGATGGCGTCAACGCGGTGCATCGCCAGGCCCACGGACGAGACCTCCATCGCACAGGCCAGGTCGCCGCCGTCGGCCATGTCCCGCAGGTCGCGTTGCAGCTCCGGAGCTTCGGGCGTCGTCCGCTCGCCGAGGCGCTCCTCCTCGCCCACGACGGTCTTGACCGTGCCGATCATCCCGCACGGCCGTCCCGACGCCGCCAGCATCTCGCGCAGCAGGTACGCGGTCGTCGTCTTGCCGTTGGTGCCGGTGATCCCGACGACCTCGAGCTCGGCGGACGGGTCGTCGTAGAACCGGGCGGCCGCCGGGGCCATCGCGGCGCGCGCGTCCGGCACCACGACCTCGGGGACGCCCAGGCCCAATGGCCGCTCGACCACCAGCGCCGCCGCGCCGCGCCGGACGGCGTCGTCAGCGAAGTCGTGGCCGTCGGCCTCGAAGCCGGGCACCGAGAAGAACAGCGCGCCCGGCTCCACGTGGCGCGAGTCGTAGGCGAGGGCGCGCACCTCGGCGTCGGGAGCGCCGGGGAAGAGATCGGGGAGCCTCGCGGCTCTGACCGCTGAATCGGGACGCGTCACCTTGGGCGGCGACAATACCCTCCGCCGACTCATGAGCACACCGGCCGCCACCGAGGCGAACCCCCCGACGGGGGAGTTCGACCTCGCCACGCAGCGCCTGGCTGGCCCCGCGGTCCAGATGGCCGTCGGCACGACCCTGTCCCGCGCCACCGGGCTGGCGCGCACGGCGGCCATGGCGATCGCACTGGGCGTGTCGGAGTCGCGGCTGGCCGACTCCTACAACATCGCCAACACGCTGCCCAACATCATCTACGAGCTCGTTCTGGGCGGCGTGCTCTCCTCCGTGTTCATCCCCGTGCTGGTGGAGGAGCTGCGCACGCGGGTCCGCGCCGAGGCGTGGCGCTCGGTCTCCGCGCTCGTGACCAGCGCGCTCGCCGTGCTCGTGGCCATGAGCGTGGCCACGGTGCTGCTCGCGCCCTGGATCATCGATGTGTTCAGCGGCCGTGTGCCCGGCCCGGAAGGTCGCGAGCAGCACGCGCTCGCGACCTTCTTCCTGCAGCTCTTCGCGCCCCAGATCGCGCTGTACGGCTTCGCGGCGATCGCGGACGGCCTGCTCAACGCCCACGGGAAGTTCGCCCTGCCCGCGTTCGCCCCGATCGTCAACAACGTCGTGGTGATCGCCACGTTCATCCTGTTCGCCGCCCTGACGACGGGCGTGCCGACGAACGCCAGCGTGAACGCTGACCTCGGCCTGAAGCTCCTGCTCGGTCTCGGGACGACGGGCGGTGTCGTCGCCTTCGCCCTGGTGTACCTCCCCGCCCTGGCGCGTCTGCCGATACGCCTCTACCCGCGGTTCGACTTCCGGCACCCGGCGGTGCGCAAGCTCGGGCGGCTGTCGGCGTGGACCCTGGGCTACGTGATCACGAACGTGATCGGCACCGTGGTCTCGTTCGTGCTCGCCAACGGCGTGCAGGGCGGCATCACGGCCTACGTGACCGCCTTCGCGTTCTTCCAGGTTCCGATCGGGATCGCGGCGATCTCCGTGATCACCGTCCTGACCCCGAAGATGGCCGCCCACTACGTGGACGGCGAGACCGAGGCGTTCCGCGCACGAGTCGCCGGCGGCCTGCGGCTGGCCGGGCTGCTGATGCTCCCGGCAACGGCCTTGTACCTCGTGCTCGGCGAGCCGCTGATCCGTTCGCTGCTCGAGCACGGCGTGACAGGCCCGAAGAGCGCGGAGTTCGTCGCCTCCGTGTTGCGCTATTTCGCCATCGGGCTGCTGCCGTTCGCCGCCTTTCAGCTCCTACGCGCATCGTTCTACGCGCGCCAGGACGCGCGCACGCCCGCGGCCGTCAACGTCGTGGAGAACGCCGTCACGATCGGGCTGGACTTCGCGCTGTTCGGCCTGATGCACGTTCAGGGCCTGGCGCTCGCGCATTCACTCGGCTACGTCGCCGGCTGCGCCGTCGCGATCGTGCCGCTGTCGCGCGCGATCGGCGGACTGGAGGGCTCGCGCGTGGTCGCCGAGCTCGGCAAGGTCGCGCTCGCCTCGGCGGTGATGGTCGCGGTCATGCTGCTCGTGACCGCCGCCGTGAAATCGGGCACCGCTCCGGGCACCGGCCGCGACGTGCTCCAGCTCGTCGCCGGGGGCGCCGCCGGCGTCATCGCGTTCGTGGTCGCGGCGTGGGCCCTGCGCGTGCGCGATCTGGCGTTCTTCCGCGATCTGCTCCCAGCGCGCTTACGCCGCCTGTAGGGTCGAGGCGTGACCAGCGGCCGCCGCGACATCACGCTTCCGCTGTTCGCCCTGGGGATCGCGCTGTTCGTCGTGGCCTTGGTGACCGGCGCGGCCGTGGTCTACGGCGTGGCCGACATCCTGATCGGCGTCTCGATCGGTCTCTACGCCAGGCACGGGGCGCCGCCGCAGGCCCGCAACGCCCAGCTCTACCTCATCGGCCTCGTCATGGCCGCGGCCGGAGCGATCCTCGACGGCATCTTCACCCTGGCCAGCCAGGGCACGATCGCCGGCGGCCTGACGTGGGTCGTGGTCGCGGGCGCGATCGTCGCGCTCGTCGGGTACGGCCAACCACGCCGGTAGATTGAATAAATCCTTCTCCTCGGCGTCCTCATCAGCGTTCCCAAGAACGTGGGGTACCCGGTGCTCGGACTGCTCGTCGGGCTGGAGTCGGCCGGAATCCCCCTGCCGGGCGAGACCGCGCTGATCGCCGGTGCCGCGCTGGCGAAGAACGGGGGGTTGGAGATCGGCGTCGTGATCGCCGTGGCGGCCGCGGCGGCGATCATCGGCGACAGCGCGGGCTACGCCGTGTCGCGGCGCTACGGCCGGAGGCTGCTCACGCGCCCCGGCCGCACGCAGGCGCGGCGCATGGACGTCCTCACCCGCGGTGAGGCCTTCTTCGACCGCCACGGCCCGAAGGCCGTGTTCTTCGGCCGCTGGATCACCGGCCTGCGCGTGTGGGCCTCGTGGCTGGCGGGGATCACGCACATGCCCTACCGCCAGTTCCTGATGTGGAATGCGCTCGGCGGTATCACCTGGGCCATCACGATCGGCCTGCTCGGGTACCTCGTCGGCACCGCGGCGGAGCGGGTCATCGAAACGGCGGGCCTGGGCGCCGCGATCCTGAT
Source organism: Solirubrobacteraceae bacterium (assembly GCA_033855795.1). Lineage (GTDB taxonomy): Bacteria > Actinomycetota > Thermoleophilia > Solirubrobacterales > Solirubrobacteraceae > JALYZC01. Next base: position 7,297 of record JAWVFS010000093.1, read on the forward strand.
CGGCGTGCTCGTGATCGGGGCGCTCATCTATTTCCACGTGCGCCGCACGCGCCACTCGTCAGAAGCCAAGCCCGAACCCTCGCAACTGACGACTGAGACTGACGACTAGCCGTTCTGGTCCTGCACCGCCGCCAACGCCTTCTCCCTCGAGTCGAGCACGGTGAACGTCGTTGCCGTGCCGGTGATGTCGAACAGGCGCAGGACCGTGGGATTGGTACACACGATCACCAGGTTGCCGCCCTGGCGCACGACCCGACGCAGGCCGTTGAGCAGCACCATCAGGCCGGTGGAATCGAGGAACGTCAGCTCGCCGAGATCGATCACCACGGCTGTCTTGCCGGCCGCGATCGCCACCCGCAGGGGGTCGGCGAGCCGGGGTACCGTGGCGACATCGAGTTCGCCGCGGAGGGCGAGCACGTGGGTGCGCTCATCCACATCCTCCTCGACGACGTTCAGTTGGGGAACCGACACGAGAGCGCGTGCCTATCGTGCCGGACGTAGCGCTGTCAAGTCGCGGCCGCCTTACTCCATTTTCTTGTCCGCCAACTGGAGGCGGAGGCAGGTGCCGCCGCCCGAGGCCGGTTCGGCGGCCACGGAGCCTCCGTGGGCCTCGGCCACCTGGCGGACGATCGCCAGCCCGAGGCCCGAGCCCGGACGGCCGCGCGCGTCGCCGCCGCGGTAGAAGCGATCGAACACGTGCGGCAGGTCGGCCGGGGTGATGCCGGGGCCGTGGTCGCGCACGCTGACCTCACCATCGGCCACCCGGACCTCGACCGGCCCGCCGTCCGGGCTCCACTTGACCGCGTTGTCGAGCAGGTTGGAGACGGCGCGGTCGAGCCGGTCGGGGACGGCTGCGACGACACTGGGCGCGAGCTGGGTCTCGAAGGCCACGCCCGGAGCATGACGCCGGGCACGGTCGACTGCCTCGGCCACCAGCCTGTCCAGCCGGACCTCCTCGGCGTCCGGCTCGCGCTCGTCCCCGCGAGCGAGGTCGATCAGGTCGGTCATCAGGACGGTGAGCTCGTCGATCTGGCCTTCGATCTCCTCGAGCAGGTGCTCGCGCTCCTCCGCCGGCAGCTCGCGCGAGCGCAGCACCTCGAGGTTGGTCCGCAGCGTGGTGACCGGGGTGCGCAGTTCGTGTGAGGCATCCGCGACGAGTTGGCGCTGCGCGCTCGTGGACGCCTCGAGCGCCCGGGTCGAGCGCTCCAGCGAGTCGAGCATGGCGTTGAACGAGCGCGCCAGGCGCGAGAGCTCGTCGTCGCCCTCGACCGCGATCCGGCGGCCGAGGTCGCGCGTTGCCGCCACGTGCTCGGTGGCCTCCGTGAGGCGCTGTACCGGAGCGACCGCGGTTCGGGCCACGATCCGGCCGAGCACGACCGCGAGCGCGACGCCGCCCAGCGCGATGAGCGCGAGGATCAGCCGCAGGCGGCGCAACGTGCGGTCGACCTCGCTGAGCGAACGTCCCAGCATCACCGCGCGCCCTCCGGCCGTCCTCGTCACGTACACGCGCAGGTGCCTACTGTTGACGCGGGCGTCGTAGAGGAACGCACCCGAGCGTCCCGCGGCCACGTCCCGGGCCCGACGGCTGACGGGCAGGGTCGCCCCACCGGTGCGCACGCGCGTGACCGTGCCGTCGCGAGCCACGATCTGGAGAAAGAGGTTCGGCTCCCCGGGCCGCACCGGCGGCACCGGGAAGGGCGGACCCGGGAGCGGCACGCGGAGGATCCCGACGCCGGGCGGCGGGAGGTTCATCGCGAGCCGCTGCGTCGCCCGACCGGAGCCGCGCAGCGACCGGTCGACCTCGCCGCGCAGCTCCCCGCGCACGAGCACGTACGTCAGCACCGAGCCCAGCACGGCGATCACCGCCACCGCAGCGGCGGCGACCAGTGTGAGCCGGCGGGTGAAGGTCATGGCTCGCGGAGGGCGTAGCCGACGCCGCGGATCGTGTGCAGGAGCCGCGGCTCGCCGCCCTCCTCGAGCTTGCGGCGCAGGTAGCCCACGTAGACGCCGAGCGAGTTCGACCGCGTGCCGAAGTCATAGCCCCACACGCGCTCGAAGATCGTCGAACGCGGGAGCGCCTGGCGCGGGTTGCGCATGAACAGCTCGAGCAGCAGGAACTCGGTGCGGGTGAGCTCGAGCCGCCGCCCACCGCGGGACACCTCGTACGCGGCCGGGTCGAGGCGGACGTCCGCGAAGCAGAGCACGTCGTCGGGGCCCTCGCCGCCGCGGCGCATGAGCGCGCGCAGTCGCGCGAGCAGCTCCCGGAGCGCGAATGGCTTGACGAGGTAGTCGTCGGCGCCGGCGTCGAGGCCGGCGACCCGGTCGTCGATCGCGTCGCGGGCCGTGAGCATGAGGACCGGGGTGCGGTCGCCAGCGTCGCGCAGGCGCCGCGACACCTCGAGCCCGTCCGGCGCGGGCATGGACACGTCGAGCACGACCGCGTCCATGCCGCCGTCGGCCAGGCGCTGCAGGGCCTCGCCCCCGTCACCCGCCTCCTCGACCCGGTAGCCCTCCAGCGTCAGCGCGCGGGAGATCGCCTGCCGGAAGGCCGGTTCGTCGTCGACGACCAGGATGCGCATCACTGCGACCTCATTGTCCCGCGCGGGCCCGACGCGGCGCGACTACTGGACCGTGCCGCCTCCCTGGCCGGGTGGAACACCCCCGGGTGCACCGCCGGGCGGGCCGCCGGGTGGGCCACCGGGCGCGGAGTTGCCGAACACCTGCGTGCGGCAGTCGAGCAGGGCCTGGCGGAGCTTCGGGTCGCTCAGGTTGAGGCCGGGCGGTGGGCCGCCGCTTCCCGGCTGCTGACGGCGATTGGGGAGCTTGATGCCCTTGGACGCCATGCACTTGGCGAGCGCCTGGAAGCGCCCCCCGCCCTGCCCGCCCCGCGCGCCGGGAGCGGTCGTCGTCGCCGACTTGGCCGACGACGACGAGCCGCACCCTGCCGCGGCTGCGGCGAGTCCGATGACGATCAGGGCGCAGGCGATCCGGGAGCGCATCAGCTCGTGGCGGCGGGTTGGGCGGCGACCAATTCGTCCGCCGCGACCTGATGGCCGTCGCGCATGTGGACGACCCGGGGCGCATCGTCGGCGATCGCCGGGTCGTGGGTGACGACCACGATCGTGAGCCCGCGACCGTCGGCCAGCTGCCGCAGGAGCGCGAGGATCTCGCGGCCGGTCGTCGTGTCGAGGTTGCCCGTCGGCTCGTCGGCCAGCAGCACGCGCGGGTCGTTGGCCAGGGCGCGGGCGATGGCCACACGCTGCTGCTCACCACCCGAAAGCTGCGAGGGCAGATGCTCGGACCGGGCCGCGAGGCCGACGGCCTCCAGCAGCTCGCCGGCGCGCAGGTGGCGCGCCGAGGCGTCCACGCCCGTCGGGGCGAGCGCCGCCTCGACGTTCTGCCGCGCGGTCAGGGTGGGAATGAGGTTGAACTGCTGGAACACGAAGCCCAGCTCGCTCAGCCGCAGCCTCGCCAGTTCGCCGTCGCCCAGTCCGCGCAGGTCGCGCCCCTCGAACCGCACGACGCCGTCCGTCGGACGGTCGAGCGCGCCGAGCAGCTGCAGCAGCGTGGTCTTGCCGGAACCGCTCGGGCCGGCGACGACGACGAATTCGCCCGACGCGATCCGCAGGTCCATGCCCTCGAGCGCTCGGACCTCCGTCGCGCCCTGGCCGTAGCGCCGGCCCACGCCCTCCAGCTCGTACAGCGTTGTCGTGTCCATGGGTGTCTGTCTCCGTTCCGGTTGTCAGTCGATGTGGCGCAAGGCGTCCGCCGGCCGCAATCTCGCCGCCCGCAGGCCGCCGACCGCTCCCGCGATCAGTCCGCCGGCCAGTGCCAGGGCGACGGCGAGCAGGAGCAGGCCGGGATCGATCGGCGCGTTCAGCGCGACCGACTGCGAGCCCGACGTGACCGTGCCCTGGCCGAAGGCCTGGGCGAAGGCGCCGCCGCCTGCCGGGGCCGCCTGGGCCACCGACGCCGTCAGCGACGGCGACACCGCGCTGACCAGCGCCGCACCGCCGATGCCGATGACCACGCCGACGAGCCCGCCGATCGCGCCCTGGGCGAGCGACTCGCCCGCCACCTGGCGCACGACGAGGCGCTGCGGCCAGCCGAGTGCCTTGAGCGTGCCGAGCTCGCGGATGCGCTTCGTCACCGAGGACAGCGTGAGCAGGCTGGCGATCAGGAACGCGGCCGCGAGCGCCACGATGGCGAGCGCCGTGCCGAGGTCGTTGGACAGGTTCTTCGCGTCGACGAGCGAGCCGCCGACGCGGTCGGCCAGATCCTTCGCCGTCGTCACCTGCGCGCCGGTGAAAGAGCCCTCGATCGCCTTCGAGACGCTGCCGATGTCACCGGCGCTGTCCGCCCGCACCTGCACGGTGTTGACCCGCCCCTTGCGGTTGGACAGCGTCTGCAGCGTGCCGAGCTCGACGTACACGTCGGCGGCCTGGCCGCCGAGTGGCGCCTTGGAGAGCCCGACGACCTTGAACGTCTTGCTGCCGAGCTTGACGGTGCTGCCCACGTTGAGGTTCTTCGAGCGCGCATAGGAGTCGCTGAGGATGGCGTCATAGGCGCCACCCGAGCTCGAGAAATAGCGTCCGCTGGCGAGCTGGCCGGGGGTGACGGGGGCCAGGCTCGGCTTCGTTTGGTCAATCCCGGTAACCGATGTCGAGGCGAGGTTGATGTTGTCGGGCGGGCCACCGCCCCCGCCGCCGGGGCCCCCGCCGCCGCCACCACCACCGCCACCGGGAGGGCCTCCGAACCCGCCCTGGCTACCGCTCTGGGGCACCGTTCCTTCGACGTGCAGGCTGGTCAGCGTCAGCGCGCCCGCGGCCGCGTTGACGCCGTGCTGACCGGCGATCGTCTGGACCTCGGAGGCCGGGAAGGAGAGCTGGGTGCGCGAGAGGAAGCTGTCGCGCGAGAACTTCGAGCCCGGCGCGCCCAGTGAGCGCAGGTTCAGGCGCCCGGTGCCGCCGTTCTCCTTGCGCAGCGCATCGCGCTCGGCCTGGGAGAGGCCGGCTCCCGGTCTACCGCCGCCACCGGGCGTGAAGGTCTGTCCACTGCCGCTGCCACTCACCTGCAGGGGCCGCGTCACCGACATGTCCGTCCCGACTCCGGTCAGCGGCTTGAGGACCTTCTGCTGGGCGTCGTCGAGGCCCTTGGACAGCGCGGTGACGGTGACGACGAGGCCGACGCCGACGCCCAGGCCGAGCGCCGTCAGGGCGGTCCGGCCGGCGCGGCGGCGCAGTTCGGCGCCGATGTAGGACAGGTAGAACACGCGGAGCTCCTTCTCGGGGGTGCGGGCACAACCGTCCCAGCGCAAAGTAAGAGCCCGGTTGCCGGTGGTGAAGAAATCCTGAAGAACGTGCCCGGCGTGAGAGGATGCCGCGCATGAAGCTCTATCGCTGCAAGACCCCGACCGACCGCCTCTGCCCGTGCGGCAAGGTGGCGCGCGAGCTCAAGGCCGCCGGCCTCGAGTTCGAGACCGAGCGCGTGCCGGTCTCCCACAAACCCGAGAAGCGGGCCAACATCAT
>JAWVFS010000094.1:0-6044 GCA_033855795.1 Solirubrobacteraceae bacterium
ACGCGATCGCGGCGCTGCTGAAAAGCTAGAGGCCCACCGCCAGCAGAACGGGAGACGAGATGGACTACGAGACGCTCCTCTACGAGCAGCGCGACCGTGTCGTGACGCTCACCTACAACCGGCCGCAGCAGCACAACGCCGTCAACCGCGTCATGAATCGTGAGCTGCACCACGCGTGGCAGCGCTTCCGCGACGACGACGAGGCCTTCGTCCTGGTCATCACGGGGGCGGGCGAGACGACGTTCTCGGCGGGATGGGACCTCAAGGACGCCTCAGAGTTGACCGATCTGGGCGACTGGGAGGCCTTCCGCCGGGCCATCTACGACCTCCCGGGCCCGTGCGGCTACACGCGGCGGGTGGACGTCTTCAAGCCGATCATCGCCGCCGTCAACGGCTACGCGTTCGCGGCCGGCCTCGAGACCGCGCTGCTGGCCGACATTCGCATCGGGGCGGAGAACGCGGAGTTCGGAGCGCTCGAGCGGCGCTGGAACATCGTCGGCGGCGATGGGCTCACCGCCCGGCTCCCGCTCGTCGTGGGCTTCGCCCGCGCGATGGAGCTGATCATCACCGGCCGGCGCATCGACGTGCACGAGGCGGAGCGCATCGGGCTCGTCAACGAGGTCGTCCCGCGCGGAGCCGCGCTCGAGCGCGCCCAGGAGCTCGCCCGCGAGATCGCGGCGCTCCCCCAGGGCGCGATGCGCGCCGACAAGGAGACGATGGTGATGGGGGTCGGGCGGACGCTGGAGGAGCGCCTACGGCTCGAGGCCGAGATGGTCGTCTCGATGTTCATGCGCCGCGATTCGCACACGCTGGGCGCCGGTGCGTTCAAGCGCGGCGAGACGCCCGAGTGGCCGCACCACGGCCTGTGAGCGTCAGCGCGCGCGCTGCAGCAGCTGCAGGTCGGAGTCGACCATCAGCCGGATGAGCTCCTCGAAGCTCGTCTGCGGTTCCCAGCCGAGCAGCCGCTTGGCCTTGCCGTAGTCCCCGATCAGGTGATCGACCTCGGCGGGACGCTGGAGGTCCGGGTCGACAACGACGTGTTCGTCGACCGCCACGCCCGCCTGGTCGAACGCGATCTCCACGCAATCCCGCACCGAGTGCGCCTTGCCGGTCGCGATCACGAAGTCCTCCGGATCGTCGCGCTGGAGCATCAGCCACATCGCCTCGACGTAGTCCTTGGCGTAGCCCCAATCGCGTTCGGCGTCGAGGTTGCCGAGTGGCAGCTTGTCGGCGAGGCCGAGCTTGATCGCCGCCGCGTGCCAGGTGATCTTGCGGGTGACGAACTCCAGGCCCCGACGCACAGATTCATGGTTGAACAGGATGCCACTGGTGGCGTGGAGCCCGTAGGACTCCCGGTAGTTGACGGTGATGTGGTGCCCGTAAGCCTTTGCCACGCCGTAGGGCGACCTGGGATAGAACGGCGTCTGTTCGTTCTGCGGCACCTCCCGCACCTTTCCGAACATCTCCGATGACGAGGCCTGGTAGAAGCGAGCTTCGGGACACACCTCGCGCATCGCCTCGAGCATGCGCGTCACCCCGACGCCGGTGAACTCCGCCGTCAGCGTCGGCTGCACCCAGGACACGGCCACGAACGACATCGCGGCGAGGTTGTAGATCTCGTCGGGCGGCCCCGCGGCGCGCAGCGTGTCCACGAGCGAGCGCTGGTCCAGGAGGTCGCCCTGGTGCAGCGTGATCCGGTCGCGCAGATGCTCGATGCGCTCGGATTTCTCGGTCGAGGCGCGGCGGACCATGCCGTGCACCTCGTAACCCTTCTCGAGCAGGAGCTCCGCGAGGTAGGACCCGTCCTGGCCGGTGATGCCGGTGATCAGCGCGGTGGAGGCCATGACGGCGGCGGAGCGTAGCGTGCGCGGATCGGCCGCGTCGGGACCCGTCCGGCGGTGGCGGGAGCGTAGGCTCCCCGCTCGCTTTGGACTACCAGCGTCTATACGAGTACCGGTTCCGGGACGTCGATCAGGAGCGTCGTCAGGCCGTGTGGCAGGTGATCGCCCCGTGGATCCACAGGCGTCTCGGGTCGCCCGACCGCGTGCTCGACCCGGCCGCCGGTCGGTGCGAGTTCATCAATGCCGTCCCGGCGTCAGAGCGCTGGGCCGTCGACGAGGTCGCCTACGCGGAGCGGGTGGCGGCCCCCGGCACGCGCGTGATCGTTTCCGACGTCATGGATGTCGACCTGCCACCCGGCCACTTCGGTGCGGTGTGGGTGTCGAACTTCCTCGAACATCTCCCGACGCAGGAACACGTGGCCGGGTTCCTGGAGAAGATGCGGGCCTGCACTCAGCCGGGAGGCGCCATTGCGGTCTTGGGACCCAACTTCCGCTACTGCGCGGATGAGTACTTCGACTACGCGGACCATACGCTCCCGCTGACCCACCTCGCCATCGCCGAGCACCTGTACGCGGCCGGATTCGAGGTCACCGAGATCGTCGCGCGCTTCCTGCCCTATTCGTTCCGCAGCCGCTTCCCGTCCAGTCCCGCGCTCACGCGCCTGTACCTCCGGACCCCGGCCGTGTGGCGGCTGCTGGGCAAGCAGTTTCTCGTGATCGGCCGGTACGGCGGCAGTGGTCCTGTCAGCGAAGTGCCGTCCGCAGGGCCAGCTCGTTCTGACTGATCCACTCGTGAGTGTCGGCCAGGATCTGCTGCGGGGTCCGGCGTGGGCGCCAATCGGTGTGGGCGAACAACCGCCGGCAGTCCCCGGCGAAGAACGGCACATCTCCCGGCCTGGTCTCCGGCACGGCCCGAACCGGCACCGCGTTTCCGGTGAGCTCCCGGCAGATCTCGGTTGCCTCCATGAGCGACAGGCTCCCGGCGACTCCGCCCGCCACGTTCGCCACCACCGCCCGCCAATGGCCCGGGCGCTCGACCTGATCCTCGACGAGGTCGGCCAGGTCCTGCACGTGAAGCAGATCTCGCACCTGCTTGCCCGTTCCGCCGAAGCCGATGTAGCTCAGTTCGCGCGCGAAGTGGTGGGCGAGCATCCAGTGCGTGAACACGCCCTGGTCGACCTTCCCCATCTGCCAGGGTCCCGCGATCACGCCGCAGCGATTGACGACGGCGCTGAGCCCGTACGCGTCCGCATATTCGGCGATCAGCTGCTCGGCGGAGAGCTTCGACCAGCCGTACAGCGTGCGGGCCCCGTCGAGGGGAAACGTCTCGGCGATACCTGCGGCCGACACGCCTGCGACGGGCTGCTCGTCGGCCAGCTCGAACCGTGTCGCGGTCTCTCGGAGCTCGATCCGTCGCAGGCCGGCCACCGGATAGACCCGACTCGTGGAGAGGAATACGACCTGGGCATCGTGACGCCGGGCGAGTTCGAGGCAGTGCCAGGCTCCGAGCAGGTTGGAGCGCACGACGTAGTCATTTCCGCCGTCGAAGCCGGCGAGGGCGGACGGCTCGGCTGAGCACTCGACCAGCGCGTCGATCGGACCGGCGGCCGACAGGTCCGTGGCCTCACGAACATCGCCGTGGACGAACGGCACGCCGGCCTCGCGCAGTCGCGGAAGGTTGAGCTCGCTGCCGCGCCGTTTGAGGTTGTCGAAGGCCACGATCGCCCACTCCGGGTGCCGGGCGGCAAGCGCGATCGCGATCGTGGATCCGACGAAGCCGGCGCCACCGGTGACGAGGATGCGGCGGGAGGGCTTTTCGGGTGACCGGGCGGACACGGCGGGAGGGTCGGCGGTACTCTATGGACCGTCCAGGCGCGGGCCGCCGCGCACGGGTGTCAGCGACATGCCAACTGCCGTCGTCAGCGGCTCCGGCGGCCTGATCGGCGCCGAGTCAGTCCGCCATTTCGTCCAAGAGGGGTTCGACGTGATCGGCCTCGAGAACGATATGCGCGCGCACTACTTCGGTCCAGAGGCGTCCACGGCCGGCACCACCGAGGCACTGCGGCAGCGCTTCGATGAATTCCACTCGCACGACATCGACATCCGCGACTCCGAGGGCGTTGCGCGGGTCTTCGCACATCATGCGAACGCGATCGAGGTCGTCATTCACACCGCCGCCCAGCCCTCGCACGACTGGGCAGCGGGGGACCCTCAGACCGACTTCGGCGTCAACGCGAACGGCACCCTCAACCTCCTCGAGGCCACCCGCCGGCATGCGCCGGAGGCGACGTTCGTCTTCACGTCGACCAACAAGGTGTACGGCGACCTGCCCAACCTGCTTCCCCTGGAGGAGCACGAGACCCGGCTCGAGCTGCCGCAGGACCACCCTTACCACCGCGGCATCGACACGTCGATGTCGATCGACCGCTCGACACATTCGCTCTTCGGAGTCTCGAAGGCCGCCGCCGACCTCCTCGTGCAGGAGTACGGACGCTACTTCGGCATGCCCACCGTCTGCTTTCGCGGCGGCTGTCTCACCGGTCCCCAACACTCCGGCGCCCGCCTGCACGGCTTCCTCTCCTACCTGATGAAGTGCACGGTGAGCGGCGACCCGTACACCGTGTATGGCTATGGCGGCAAGCAGGTGCGAGACAACATCCACAGCGCGGACGTGGTGCGGGCCTTCGCTGCGTTCCACCGCGCGCCGCGGGCCGGCGCCGTCCACAATCTCGGAGGCGGGCGCGACAGCAACTGCTCGATGCTCGAGGCGATTGCGCTCTGTGAGCGGATCGCCGGGAGGAACCTGACCTGGGAGCTCGCGACGGAGCACCGGATCGGCGACCACCGGTGGTGGATCAGCGATCTCAGCGAGTTCCGCGCCGACTATCCGGATTGGTCCATGCAGTACACGCTCGACGCGATGGTGCAAGAGATCTACGAGGAGAACGTCGAGCGATGGGAAGCTGCGGCGTGAGGCTGTCGGTCGTGATCCCGGCACGCAACGAGGCCGAGGCCATCGAGGCCACGGTGAGCGCAACCACGGCCGTGCTCGACCGCGAAGATCTCGACTACGAGGTGATCATCGTCGACGACAACAGCAGCGACGGCACGGGCACCGCCGCCGCCCGCCTCGCCGAGTGCAATCCGCGTGTGCGCTGTCTGCGCTCACCGTACGAGCCGGGCTTCGGGCTCGCAGTGCGCGCCGGCCTCGAGGCGTTCGAGGGCGATGCGGTGGCGATCGTGATGGCGGACGGTTCCGACGATCCGGAGGACGTCGCCCATTATCACCGGCTCCTCGATGCCGGTTACGACTGCGTCTTCGGCTCCCGGTTCATGGCGGGCGCGGAGGTGCACGACTACCCGTGGTTGAAGCTCGTGGTCAACCGGGTCGTCAACTGGGGGATCCGGCTGCTCTTCGGCCACGGCTACAACGACACGACGAACGCGTTCAAGGCCTATCGGCGCGAGGTCATCGAGACGGTGCAGCCGCTCCTCTCGAACCACTTCAATTTGACCGTCGAGCTGCCGCTCAAGGCGATCGTCCGCGGCCACAATTACGTCGTCATGCCGATCTCGTGGACGAACCGACGGCACGGGGCGTCGAAGCTGTCGCTGCAGGAGATGGGCAGTCGGTACCTGTTCATCGTGCTCTACGTCTTCTTCGAGCGCCACCTCAGCCGTGGCGACTACCGCAGTACCCGGCGTGCGCCGGGTCAGGCGGAGCCGGCGCGCCGGCTCCCCTCCGCTCGCGTCCGGAACTACTCGAAGGGCGGTTAGGCCGAGCGCGCCAGGAGTGTTTCCTGCTCGCGCAGCCACGCGACGGTCTGAGCGATCCCGTCACGCACGTCGATCCGCGCCTCCCAGCCGAGCACGCGGCGTGCCTTCTCGACCGACGGCCAGCGCCGCTGCACGTCGACCTCGAAGGCGGGCAGATGCTCCAGCTCGAACGCCGCCGGGTCGTTCCCGCAGGCCTCCCACACGATGCGTGCTATCTCGGCGACAGACAGCTCTTGAGCGGCCGATATGTTGAAGTCCTCGTTCTCGCCGGCCGGCGAGGCCATCGCGGTGACGATGCCGTCGGCGATGTCGTCGATGTGCGTGAGCGTCCGGGTCTGCTCGCCTGAGCCGAAGATCTCGAGCGGCCGCAGGCCGGCCCGCGGCTTTCGGATGAGGTCCGGCCCCGCGGGGGCGATGCCCGGTTCC
>JAWVFS010000095.1:0-2546 GCA_033855795.1 Solirubrobacteraceae bacterium
CAGGATCATCATGTCCCCGACTTCCTCGAGCAAATTCTTCGTCGGAAGAAACGCCCGGTCAGCGACGCTACGAACCACGTGGCACCTCGTCGAAGTGAGTCAGCACACTAGAACAGTACGGGCATCCAACCACGACGCCGCGCTCAAGTCAAGGCCAGTGTGTCTCTTGACTAGCACTCTCAACGCCTGTACGCTGGTGGCATGGATCAGTCGCTTTCGGCCTTCGATCTCAGCGTCGACCGCGACGACGACCTCCCGCTCGCGACCCAGCTGGCCTGGAAGCTCAAGGCGCTGATCGCGTCGGGCCACCTGGGCCCCGGCGCCCGTCTGCCGGGCGTGCGCGACCTCGCCGAGCTCGCCGGGGTCAACGCGAATACGGTGCGCGCGGTCTATGCCCGCCTCGATCAGCAGGGCCTGATCCGCTCCGAGCACGGCCGCGGCACCTTCGTCGCCGAGCGGGGTGGCGAGGGCGAGCTCGGCCGCCTCGCCGCCAGCGCCGCCGCCCAGGCCGAGAGCGCCGGGCTCGACCGGCGCGAGCTGGCCGCGGCGCTGTACGGCGCATCCGACCTGGCGCTGCCCGGACCCGGGCGCTCGCCGGCGGCCTCACCCCCCGCGGCGCCCCCACGAGACCCGGAGGAGGAGCGTCGGGCCCGTCGCCGCCTGCGCCGCGAGATCTCGCAGCTCGAGGGCGAGCTGGCCACGCTCCAGCCGCTGTCCGGGGACGTCGAGGCCCCGGCGCGACCCGCCGCCGGCCGGCTGCTGAGCGCGACCGAGCTCGAGCGCGTCCGCGACGATCTTCTCCACCGGGTCGACGAGCTGCGGCGCGCGGACGAGACGGCCCGCGACGCCTACCGCGAGGCGCGCGCCGAGGAAGAGCGGCTCCGGCACGAGGAAGCGCTGCACGAGGCGCAGCGCCGTCGCCCCAGCGGTGTATGGCCACACGCCGGGGCATCCACGTTGAAGCCGCGCGCCGGCGCGACCCGCGTGGCCTGGACGACACCTCACGGATGGTGACCGAGGGAGGACCGGATCATGCATGCCCACGCCCTGTCCCACGTCGCACCACAGCCGGACCAGCGGGACCGGGCGCCCTGGGAACGGGCCGCCGCGCTGGCGCTCGTGGTCGTGATGGCGACGGGAAGCCTGGCTCTGTGGGTCGGCATCCCGGCCGCGTGGCTGTGGCTGTGGTCGCAGCTCACCCCCCACTACCTTGCCGTCTACGCCGCGGCGCTGATCGGGTGCCCGCTGAGCATGGCCGCGTGGGCTTGGGGACTGCATCGCGTCAATCGCGTGTACCTGGGCATCACGCATACGCCGGCATCGCCGCGGTCGCACACGGCCTGGCTTCGGTCGATGAGCGGGAGCGGCCGGCGCCAGCCTCGCGGCGTGCTGGAGATCTGCATGACCGTCTCGGTCGTGCTCGCCCTCGTGGCGTTCGGCGTCTGGTTCTTCTTCCTCACCGCCGGCGGGTCGCAGACCGCGCCGGTCCAGTGGAATCCGTAGGGCGGGATTCAGCCCGCCCGGGCCGCGCGCATGCTCTCGTCCTCCAGCGGGGCGGGGCGCCCGAGGTGGTAGCCCTGAGCGTAGTCCACCCCGAACTCGCGTAGGAGCTCCAGCGTCTCGGCGTCCTCGACGCCCTCGGCGATCGTCTTCTGGCCGAAGCCCTGGGCCAGGTTGACGATCGCCTTGACGACGTGCTGGTTGGCCGGGTTCGGAATCAGTTCGATCACGAACTCGAGGTCGATCTTGAGATAGTGGACGGGCAGCCGCTTGACGTAGGTGAAGCTGCCGAAGCCGGTGCCGAAGTCGTCGATCGCCAGCTCGCAGCCGATGTCCGCCAGGGCCCGGGCGAACACCTCGCCGCCCGCGATGTCATGCATGAGCGCGGTCTCGGTGATCTCGAAGACGAGGTTGGCGGGCTCGGCGCCGGACGTGCGCAGCTCGTGCTCGATGAGCGGTAGAAGCTCAGCGCGACCCATCGACGCGGCTGACAGATTCGCCTGCACGCGGCGCCCGCTCGCCGCAAGCCGTACGGCCTGGGCGATGACCCACTCGTCGATCTCGGTGATCAGCCCGTACTTCTCGGCGACCGGAAGGAATCTGCCGGGCGGGACGACCTCACCGTTCGGGCCGACCATGCGGAGCAGCAGCTCCTCGGCCGGCTGCCCGCCGTTGAGCGGGACGATCGGCTGCGAGTAGAGGTTCATCCGCCCCTCGTCGAGCGAGTCCCGGATCCGACCCACCCACGAGAGAGCGTCCAGCTCACGCTGCACCCGTCCCCGCTCGGCGGTCTCGTCCGTGGTGTCCCGGAAGACGACCACGATCCCGTGCACGCTGTTGCCGCTCAGCAGCGGCGAGGACGAGCAGGATACGGGAACGATCGAACCATCCTTGCGCGTGAACGCGTCATCCAGCGTGCGAACGGTGCGTCTCTCGTCACGGGCCTTCAAGAGCTCGCATTCGGCGGCGGGATATGGCGAACCGTCGGCGTGCTGGAAGTGGATGGCGTCGTGCAGGGACTCGCCGAGCAGCTCGGTCTCGCTCCA
>JAWVFS010000096.1:0-11448 GCA_033855795.1 Solirubrobacteraceae bacterium
ACGACGAGCCCCAGGAGCCGCATCCCCGGGGTCTGTCCGGCCAGGACCCAGAAGCCGGCGAGATACGCCGCCGTGAAGATGATCCACCCCGCCGCGGTGGCCAGCACCTCCGGCGTGTCGGCCTTGACACCATGCGGCAGGATCGCGTCGAGCACGACGGCGATGACGACGGTGGTCACCGTGGCGATGGCCACCATGATCACGTAGTCCACCACCCACGCCACACCGCGGCTGACGAGGCCGGCATACAGTGGTCGGGCGCGGCCGGGCATCACTCCCGATCAGATCGCTCCGGGAGCATGGGCTGCGGGCGCGACCACGGAGCGGGCTTGCGCCGCAGCACCGAGCGGGCAACCCGCTCGGCCACGGCGTCGGCCGAAACCGTGCGGGCCCGCATCGCGCCGGCCACCTCGTCGACCAGCCCCATGCTCTGCTGGGTCAGGGCGGCGCGAACCTCGTCGCTCTGTGCGATCTGCTCCACCCAGCGATGCACCTCGTCGCTGGCGAGCAGACGGTCGCTGAGCTCGTCGACCAGCTCGCTCTCGAGCACGCGGGTGATCGCCCGCTCGAGGCCGGGGGACTGGACGACACGTCCCACCAACTCCTCCAGGGCCGGGCTGTCCAGCCCGGCGACCACCGCCCGTTCGAACTCGGGACTCTCGATCACCTGGACGGCCACGCGGTCCATGACGCCGCGGCTGAGCACGTCGGCGACGGTCTCGGACACCAGCCGGCTGGTGAGCACACCCTCGACGGCCGTAGCGATCTGCCTCCGCGTGTCTTCGCCGGCGCGGGCCTCCTCGCGCTCGCCGAGCGCCGCGAGGCGGGCCACCGGCGAGGCGAGCGCCCGGCGCGGCGCCGCGGCCAACGGCGAGCGCCACGTCGCCCCGAGCGGCCTGCCCGCGATGGCGGCCGCCCTCCATCCGGTGCGCGTCGCAGTCTCCGCGCCGCGGACCCCGATCGCGGCCACTCCGATCGCGATGTGACGGATTGATGGGCGCTCTGCAGGCACGGGCTCTCTCTCGACGCCTACAACCGTAGACGCTAGATCGGCGCCGCGCGCGCCCCGATCGCATAGCCGATCACGTTGATGACCAGGTGGACGGCGACCACCACCACGAACACGAACGCCGCTTGCGGGACCGACATCGCCCACACCGGCAGCAGCAGCACCCAGATCCCGAACACGAAGTCGCCCTGGTCCAGCACGGTGAGCGCGAGACCCGCAGCCGAGTGGCGCTGCGTGCCCGGCGCGAGGCCCATCCGGCGCTTGAGGAAGGAGTTGGGCAGCTCGCCGAGGACCGTCCCGAGCCCGAGCAGCAGGCCGACGAGCACCGGTCCGGCGTCGCGCACCTCCCCGGGGAGCCGGCCACGCCACCACGGCCACTCCCACAGGACGACCGTCGCGAGCCAGACTCCCGCGGTCATGAACAGCGCCCCGCGCCAGGTCTTGTTTTCCCCGAAGATGCGCGCGCCGCGCCACGAGCGCCCGCCGTCGAGCGGGCGCTTGCACCCGGGGAACAGGTCGAGCGCGAGCACCGGCGCGTGGAGCACGGCGGCCCCGAGGACGGGCAGGAAGACCCAGACGGCGGCTACTGGAGCTCCTCGGCCAGCAGGTCCATCAGCAGGCTGTCGTGCCACACGCCGTCCGCGCCTCGCTCGGCGCGCCGGAGCGTCCCCACGGGGCGGAAGCCGACCTTCCCGTAGGCGGCAATCGCGCGCTCGTTCTGGCGCGCGGGGTCGATCGTGAACCGGTGGTGCCCGCGCTCCTCGGCCAGCCAGCGAATGGCCGCCCGAAGGGCGTCCGGTCCGAGGCCCGTGTTCTGGTGGGGCGGCGCCAGCGCGATGTCCAGGCTCGCGTGCCGGTAGTCCGGTTCGGACTCCTCGTTGAAGCCAAGCCATCCGGCGAGCTCCCCGTCGACCTCGACGGCGAACGCCGCGCCGTCGTTGCGCAGGCCCTCGCGCTCTCGCTCGGGCGGGTCCGGCGTGCCCCACCACTCCCGGACGCCGGCGGTGGCCACGATCGCGGCGAGGCGCTCGACGTCGTCCTCGGTGAGGGGGCGCAGCGTCACTCGCTCGGTGTGGAGGACCGGGACCGGCACGGCGACGAGTCTCGCATCCGTGCCATGCCCGTTAACGAGAAAAGGGCCCGAAGGCCCTTCCTCGTGTGGCGTACCCCATTCCGCCCCAGGAAAATTTATGTCCCTTCCGGCGCCGCCTCCCGGGCTGCTCTGGTCGGGACGTGGCCAGCATGATGGATGAACGCCAACGTTCTGTCGTCCCCTCCACCGGGTGATCTTGGGGGGAAGCGAAGGGTGAGAGACGGGTGAGACTCATCTCCCCCGCAACGCCGGAAATCCCGGTAGCATGCGGCGCGCCGGCAGGGGTGCGGGGGAGGCGCCAGCCGAGGAGAGTGCCATGGAAGCGCGCAAACCCGTCCGGCTCGCCGTCGCCCAGTTCGAGGACCTGGTCGCGCGCGGGCTGCGGGCCCTCGTAACCGAGGACGTCAACATCGAGCTGGTGGCCGACGAGGTCCCGCACGAGCAGCTGGAGAAGGTGATCGCGCAGGCGTCGCCCGACGTCGCCCTGCTGAACTTCGGCTCGCTGCGCAGCCCGAACGACGTGCGCGCGCTGCACGCGCTGCACCCCGAGACGCGGTTGGTCGTCCTCGCGAACCGCCCCTCCCCCTCCGAGTGCAACCAGATGCTCGCCTTCGGCGCGACCGCGTGCCTGTCCAAGGAGACCCAGGCTCGCGACATCCTCAGCGCGATCCACCTCGCCTCCCGCGGCCTGCACGTCCTGCCCAAGACGGCGCGGGAGTTCGGGATGACCCGGATGCCCGGGCCGGAGCTGCTCACCCCGCGCGAAGCCGATGTGCTCGAGCTGCTCCAGCTGGGCCGCTCGAACGCCGAGATCGCGATGGCTCTGAGCGTCGGCATCGAGACGGTGCGCACCCACGCGCGCAGCATCTACCGCAAGCTCGGCGTGCGCACGCGGCGCGAGCTGGCGAATCTGTCGGCCTGAGGCCGTGGTGGATCCCTCAGTGACCGGGGGATGCCTGTGCGGCGGCGTCCGCTTCGAGCTCACGGAGCCGGCGCGGGACGCGGGGTACTGCCACTGCACGCGCTGCCAGCGACGCACCGGAAGCGCCGCCTCGGCGCAGGCGCGGATCGACGGCCGCACCTTCCGCCTCCTCGAGGGAGAGGACCTGGTGAAGGCCTGGCGGCACCCCGACGGCGGGTTCGAGAAGTGCTTCTGCCGCGAGTGCGGCGCTCACCTCTTCAGCCGGAACCCCGACGATCCCACGCAGATGAGCATCCGAATGGCGGCCTTCGACGGCGATCCCGGTGTGCGGCCGAGCTGGCGCGCGTTCGTCGCCTACGCCGCGGTCTGGGAACCCGTTCCGGACGACGGGCTCGAACGCTTCGACGAGCGCAAGCCCCGGGACTAGCTCAGGCCCGCGCGGCGGCGCCGATCAGGTTGCGCTCGGCCAGCAGCTCGGCGAGCTGGACGGCGTTGAGCGCGGCGCCCTTGCGGAGGTTGTCCGAGACGACCCAGAGGTTGAGCGTCCGCGCCTCACTCGGGTCGGGGCGGATGCGGCCCACCAGCACATCGTCGCGGCCCGCGGCATCGGACGCGAGCGGGTAGACCCCGTCCGCGGGGTCGTCGACGACGGTGACGCCCGGCGCGGCGGTCAGGAGCTCGCGGCAGCGATCGGGGGAAAGCGCGTCGCGCGTCCGCAGGTTGATCGACTGCGAGTGGCCCACGGGAACGGGGACGCGGGCGCAGGTCGGGCTGACGCGGATCGTGTCGTCGCCGAGGATCTTGTGCGTCTCGTTGATCAACTTGCGCTCCTCGGTCGTGTAGTCGTCGCCGTCGCGGAACACCTCGACCTGCGGGAGCACGTTGTTGGCGATCCGGTGCGGGTAGACCTCCGGCGCCGGCGGCTCCATCTCATGCAGCATCGCGTGGCTCTGGTCAGCGAGCTCGTCGACCGCGCGCTGGCCGGTGCCCGACACCGACTGGTAGGTGGAGACGACCACCCGCTCGACCCCCACGGCGTCGTGCACGGGCTTGAGCGCCACGACCATCTGCATGGTCGAGCAGTTCGGATTGGCGACGAGCCCGCCGTGGTCGTCGAGCGCCTGGGGGTTGACCTCCGCCACGACCAGCGGCACGTCGGGCTCCATCCGCCAGGCCGAGGAGTTGTCCACCACCACGGCGCCCGCGGCGGCGAAGCGCGGCGCCCACTCGCGCGAGGGGCCCGACCCGCAGGAGAACAGCGCGACGTCGAAGCCCGCGATCGCGTCGCCGTCCTCCAGCGCACGCACGGTCATCCCGCCGTCGAGCTCGCGGCCGGCGGAGCGCTCCGACGCGAAGGGCACGATCTCCGACGCGGGGAACTCCCGCTCGCGCAGGATCGCGAGCATGGTCGTGCCCACGGCGCCGGTGGCACCGACCACCGCGACGCGGTACGGGGCGGCGCTCACGCTGCCTCCTCGTCCTCGCCGAATGGCCGCTCGGGCTCCACGTCACCGCGACCGAGGTCGAAGGCGTCGTGGAGCACGCGCACCGCGTCGTTGACGCGATTGCCCTGGATCACGCACGTGATCTTGATCGTGGAGGTGTCGATCATCTGGATGTTGATCTGCTCCTCCCCGAGGACCCGGAAGACCTTGGCGGCGACTCCGGGGTGGGACTTCATGCCCGCCCCGATCAGCGACACCTTGCCGATCTCGTCGTCGGTGGCGACCCGGCTGAACAGGTCGCCCTGCATCGGCAGCAGCGTGTTGCGCGTGATCTCGAGCTCCGTCCGCGGGACGGTGAACGAGATGTCGGCCTCCGCCCCCTCGGACACCGGCTCGTTCTGCACGATCATGTCGACGTTGACGTTCGCGTCGGCGAGCGCGCCGAAGATCCGCCCGGCGACGCCGGGGCGGTCGGGGACGCCGAGCAGGGTGACGCGCGCCTCCTCGCGGGAGTGCGCAACGGCGGTGATGAGCGGTCGTTCCATGGATTCGTCCTCCGAGAGGACAACGGTACCGGGGGCGTCCTCGAACGCGGAGCGGCAGTGGATCCGCACACCCTGCAGGCGCGCGTACTCGACCGCGCGCAGCTGGAGGACCCGGGCGCCCGAGGCCGCCATCTCGAGCATCTCCTCGAAGCTCACGACCGGGAGCTTGCGCGCGTTGGGCACGATCCTCGGGTCGGCGCTGAACACGCCTGACACGTCCGTGTAGATCTCGCACACGTCCGCCTCGATCGCCGCGGCCAGGGCCACGGCGGTCGTGTCGGAGCCACCGCGCCCGAGCGTGGTCACGACGTCGGACCCGCTCGAGACGCCCTGGAAGCCCGCCACCAGGGCAATGGACCCCTCGCCCAGCACGCGCGTGATGCGGTCGGCGCGCACGTCGAGGATGCGCGCCTTCGTATGGGAGGTGTCCGTGACGATCCCGGCCTGCTCGCCGGTCATCGAGACCGCGCGCTGGCCGAGGTCGTGGATCGCCATCGCGCACAGGGCGCACGAGATCCGCTCGCCCGTGGAGAGCAGCATGTCCATCTCGCGCGGATCGGGCGCGGTAGAGACCTCCTCGGCCATCGAGATCAGCTCGTCGGTCGTCGAGCCGCGCGCCGAGACCACGGCCACGACGTCGTGGCCCGACTCGCGTTGGGCCACGATCCGTCGCGCGGCGCGCTTGATGCGCTCCGCGTCGGCCACCGACGTCCCGCCGAACTTCATCACCACGGTCCCGGGCATGACGCCCAAGGGTACTTCGCGTAGGCTCCGCGCCCGTGGCCAAGGGACCGCAGCCGGGCGATCCGGCGCCGGACTTCGAGCTCGAGGGGACGGAGGGCCCGTTCCGCCTGTCCGACCACCGTGGGGAGGCCGTGGTGCTGCTCTTCTACCCGGGCGACGAGACGCCCGTGTGCACGAAGCAGTTCTGCTCCTACCGGGACAACGCCGACGAGATGGCGGAGCTCGACGCGACCATCGTGGGCATCTCGCCCCAGGACCTGGACTCGCACCGCAGCTTCATCGAGCACCACGGCCTGACGGTGCCCCTCCTTGCCGACACCGACGTGAACGTGTCGAAGGCCTACGGCGTTACCCGGCTGTGGAGGGCCGGACGGCACTGGGTCCCGAGGCCGGGAACCGGAACGTCGCGCGCGGCATTCGTCATCGACAAGGAGGGCATCGTGCGGCACCGCCACGACGACCTGTTCGACGCCACGTTCCTCCACGTCGACGACCTGCGCGAGGCGCTGCGCACGCTCCAGGTGCCCTGAGGACGGGCTACAGCGTCCGGCGGCCGGCGAACGCCTTGCCCAGCGTGACCTCGTCGGCGTACTCGAGGTCGGCGCCCACGGGCAGCCCACTGGCCAGCCGCGTGACGGTGACGTCGGGCGACCGCGCCCGCAGGGCCTCGGCGATGTGGAGCGCCGTCGCCTCGCCGGTCGTCGTCGGGTTGGTGGCCAGCTCCACCTCGCGAACAGGCTCCTCGGTGCCGTTCCCCTCCACGCGGGCGTAGAGCTCGGCGATCTTGAGGTCGTCCGGATCGACGCCGTCGATCGGCGACAGCGCGCCGCCGAGCACGTGGTAGCGGCCGCGGTACTCGTGCGTGCGCTCGATGGGAATGACGTCTCCCGGCTCCTCGACCACGCAGATCAGGCCGGCCTCGCGGCGCGGGTCCTGGCAGATGCGGCAGCGGGGGGCGTCAGCCAGGTTGAAGCAGACCTCGCAGAGCCCGATGCGCGCCTTGACCTCGCGGATCGCCTCCGCCAGCGCGGTGGCGTCCTCGTCGGTCGCCCGCAGGAGGTGGAACGCCAGACGCTGCGCGGTCCGGTTCCCGATCCCGGGCAGCTTGCCCAGCTCGGTGATCAGCCGCTGGACAGGTGGGGCGTAGACGGCGTCGGACACGGTCGGGCGGGACCGCTCAGAGGCCGAGGCCCGGCGGGAGCATCCCGCCGAGCCCGCCGGTGATGCCGCCCAGCTTCCGGGCCGCAAGCTCCTGCGCGGCGCGCAGGCCCTCGTTGACCGCGGCGAGCACCATGTCGGACAGCAGCTCGGGGTCCTCGGGATCGATCGCCTCGGGATCGATGCGGATCTCCTTGACCTGGAGGTCGCCGGAGACGACGACGCTGACCATCCCGCCGCCGGACGAGGCCTCGACGCGCTCGTCCTTCAGCGCCGCCTGGGCGGCCTCCATGTCCTGCTGCATCTTCTGCACCTGCTTGAGCATCTGCTGCATGTTCGGCGGTTGGGGCATCAGGCCTGGCGCTCCTCCTCAGGCAGCTCCTCGGCGTCGAATTCTTCCAGGAAATGCTTCACGAGCTCCTCGTCGGAGAGCTTCGGGGACGCCGGCGCCTCCTCGCCGTCGTCCGGGCGCAGCTCATACGCCAGCCGCACGGCGTGGCCGCTCACCGTCTGGATAGCGGCGGCCAGGGCCTCGCGGTTCGGGGCGTCCTCCGCCTTCCGCTTGAGGAAGGCGCGCGACTCCGAGAAGGCGACCGTCAGCTCGTCGCCGGCCAGTGCGATCGGGTTGGCGCCGTCGAGCAGCGCGGCGAGCATCGAGTTCTGCTCGCGGACCGTGTCGAGCACGGCTGGCCAGAGCGAGCGCATCGCCTCGAGGTCGGAGGGCGCCTCCTCCGGCTGGCCGGCGTCGGCGGCGATCGCGACCGCGGCGGCCGCGGGGGCGGCGCTCTCGAGCGGCGGCGCCGGCGGGGACGCCGGCGGTTCCGGCAGCGGGGTCCCGACGGCGCGCACCGAGGGCGCCTGGTCGTCGCCACCGCCGTGGGCGAGTTGCGCCTCGAGTCGCTCGATCCGGGTCAGCAGCGCACGCGTGGATGCGTCCACGTCGGGCGCGGCGGCCTTCACGAGCGCGAGCTCGAGCTGGGTGCGGGGCTCCGAGCCGTTCTTGATCGCCTCGAGCCCGTTCGCCAGGAGGTCGAGCAGGCGCACGACCTCGGCGCGGCCGACGCGGCCGGCCTGCTCGGCCAGGCGCTCGTCGCGATCGTCGGTGACGCGCAGCTCGGGCGGCACCTCCCCCAGCGTTTGGACCACGAGCAGCTCGCGGGCGTGCATCTCGAGGTCGCGCAGGAACTGCCCGGCGTCGCGACCGGACCGGCTCAGTCGCGCGACCACTCCGAGCGCGGCGCCGGCGTCCCCGGCGGTGACCGCGGCCACCGCGTCAAAGAGCAGCTCGGCGTCCGCTACGCCGAGGACGGCGAGGACCGAGTCCAGCTCGATCGAGGCCCCGCCGTAGGTCACGAGCTGCTCCAGGGTGCCCAGCGCGTCGCGGAACGAGCCCGTGGCCGCACGGGCGATCAGCGCGCAGGCGGGGTCGGGCAACTCGATCGACTCCGCCTTCGCCACCCGTCGCAGCACGGTGGCGATGTCGCCGGCCGCCGGACGTGCGAAGTCGAAGCGGTGGCAGCGGTCGACGACGGTGGGCAGCACCTTCTGCGCCTCGGTCGTGGCGAGCACGAAGATCGTGTTGGGCGGCGGCTCCTCGAGCGTCTTGAGAAACGCGTTCCACGCCTGCGTGGACAGCATGTGCGCCTCGTCGAGGATGTAGACCTTGTGGCGCCCCGAGACCGGCGCGTAGGCGACGCGCTCGCGCAGCTCGCGGATGTCGTCGACCGAGTTGTTCGAGGCCGCGTCCATCTCGATGACGTCGAGCGACGTCGCGGCGGCGATCGCCACGCAGGACTCGCACGTGCCGTCGGGCTGCGTCGTCGGCCCCTGCTCGCAGTTCAGGCAGGCCGCGAGAATCTTCGCCATGCTCGTCTTGCCGGTCCCGCGCGACCCCACGAAGAGATAGGCGTGGTGGACCTTGTCCTGCTCGACCGCGTTGCGCAGGGTGCGCACCACGTGCTCCTGGCCGACCACCTCGTCGAAGGTGCGGGGGCGGTGGCGGCGGTAGAGCGATGGGGCCTCGGGCACGGATGGCCAATCTAGCAGCGGCCCCGGCCCGCGCTTCCGGGTAGCGTCGCGGGTGATGCAGCGTCTCCGGCCCCCCGCGGCGATCGCCGCCGGCGCGCTCGCGCTATGGCTCGCCCTGCCCGCCTATCTCAACTACGACACGGCCTGGTCGCTCGTGTGGGGCGGCGAGCTTGCGCGGGGTGCGAAGCCGAACCTGGAGGCGCTGTCGGCGCCGACGCCGCACCCGCTCGGCACCCTGCTCGGAGTGCTGCTGGCGCCGCTCGGGGGCGCCGCCGGCGACGTCGCCACGCTGCTCGTGCTGGGCTCGTTGGCGGCGGTCGTCTGGCTGGCGCTCGAGCTCGCCCGCGCGTGGTTCGGCGGCGCCGCGGGGTGGATCGCGGCCGCGCTCGCGCTCACGTCGGTCCCGCTCCTGACCACCGCGGCGCGGGCCTACCTCGACGTTCCCTACCTGGCGCTCGTGCTCGGGGCGCTGCTGGTCGAAACGCGGCGCCCACGCGCGGGGGCGCCGGTGCTCGCACTGCTCGCCGGGGCGGGTCTGTGGCGGCCGGAGGCCTGGCTGTTCTCGGCCGCGTACTGGGTGTGGTCGGCGCGCGGACGCCCGCGCGCCGAGGCGGCACGGCTTGCCGCGCTTGCGGCCGCGGCGCCGCTGGCGTGGCTCCTCGGTGACCTGGTGCTGGCCGGCGATCCACTGCATTCGTTCACGTGGACCCGCGAGCAGGCCGCCGCCCTCGGGCGCGCCCGCGGGCCCGGCGCGCTTGAAGCCGCGCTGCCGGACAAGCTCGCCGACGCGGCGGGGTTGCCGATCCTCATCGCCGGGACCGCGGGCCTTGCACTCCTATTGCGCCGGCTTCCGCGCGATGGCGGCGGGCTCGCCGCGTCCACGCTCGGCGCCGCGCTCGCGACGGCCGCCACGCTCACGGCGGCCGGGATGCCCGTGGTCGAGCGCTACCTCCTGCTGCCGCTGGTGCTGCTCATCGTTCTGGCCGCCGGGGCGGCCGCGGATGCGTGGACGTCCCTCGCGCACGCGGGGAGAAACGCGACACAACGTAGGCCCGTGGCGATCAGCGCCGTGCTGGGTGTCACGGTGCTCGTCCTCCTCGCCGCCTCGGTCCCGGCCCGGCTGAGCGAGGTGGCCGCGCGACGCGGCGACCTGGCCGTGCAGGCGACGCTGCGCGCCGACCTGCGGGCGCTGGCCGACCGCGGCGCGTTGCCCCCAAAGTGCGCCCGCGTCGCGGCCTCCAACCACAAGCTCATCCCGTTGCTCGCCCTCTGGACCGGCCGCGCGCCCGTGAGCTTCAGCGGTGGCGGGGCCGAAGCCTACGTCGAGCCCGCCACGGCGGCCGCGCAGCGCACGCTCGTCCTCGCCTCGAGCGATCCGCCGGCGGCGGCCCCGGCACCGCCGGCCGGAGCGGTCGAGGTGGCACGCAGCAGCGCCTGGCGCGTCGAGGCCAGGTGCTGACCGGCCGGCGAGTAAAAACGGACCGTGCACCCTCCGTCGAAGCGCGGTCCTCGAGCGCATTCGCCGACGGTGGCTCCAGCCGGGAAAACCCGCTGCGCCTACCGGTGACCGCTTAAGGCTGCTTCCTTCCGGATCTGACCTGGTTCACGGGCCTGCATCGCGCGGGACCCCGGCCTTCATCGCCTCACCGGCGCGCGGGCCTCGAGGCCACGTGCCCCTCGGGAGGGGATTCAGCCCCGCTAGAGCGGATTGCGGGTGCAGGGCACCGCTATCTCCCCGCCTAGCACGGTCCGATTTGATGGTAGCTCGAAATCGCCGACTTCGTTACCGCGTGGCGCGCAGCGCCCAGGCGATGAACACGGCCTGCGCAGGCAGTCGCGCGTACAGCAGCGCGCGCGGGATGCGGCGATAGCGCTCGGGGTGCAGCGCCATGTGCAGATTGGCGGGAAAGACCGCGACCAGCGTCGCGGCGAGCCACCAACCGGCCGCCCGCCTGGTGCGCTCGGGCAGCGCGCCGAGTCCGCCCGCGATCTCCGCCACTCCACTCGCATAGACCAGCTCGCGGTGGGCGGGCAGGTAGTCGGGCATGATCGCCATGTAGGTCCGAGGGCGGACGAAGTGCATCGTCCCCGCGAAGGAGAAGAACGCGGCCAGCGCCCGCGTCGAAAGCGTTGTGTCCCGATCCCGCACGCCTCGCACCTTATTGACGTTTGAGCTGGGGCGAGACAGGATACGTAACTGACCGACCGTTCAGTTTGAGTCAGGAGGACACACCGTGCTGCAGATGCTCGCTGCGAAGACCACGCCCGCTGCCGGGGCTGCGATCGGCCAGGTCATCATCGCCACCGTCGGCGGCCTGGCCCTCAGCTTCGGCGTGCTCGCGCTGGTCGTCGGGCACCGCAGCGGGCGCCTGAAGATCGTCGGTCGCGCCGCCGACCTGGCCGAGCGCGAGTCGGGCGTCGCGGGCTGGGCGGCGCTGCCGGGCGCCCTGCTGGGCATCTCCCTGCTCACCGCGGTGTTCGGGATGTACTGGGACATCTCGCTG
>JAWVFS010000097.1:0-7673 GCA_033855795.1 Solirubrobacteraceae bacterium
GGCGCCGTGGAACGGGGGCAGCATGTGCCGGCGCTGTCTCAGGTGATCGGCGCAGTCGAGCAGGAGCACGGAGCGCGTGCCCACGACCGGAGCCAGGGGGGCATTGGCCTGTCCCGCCCGCAGCAGCGCCGCATCGGCGGTGAAGATCTCCTTGATCGCAGCGGGGTCGGCCACGAACACGAACGTCCCGATGCGAGCCAGGCGGACCGTGAACCAGTCGCCGTAGCGGCGGCGGCACGTCTCGAGGAAGGGCAGCGGCCGCGCCACCCAGGCGAAGGTCTGGAGCGTGGCGGGTCGACGCGGGCCGGGTGGGAGGGACGCGCTCACCAGTGCAGTGTCCCGGTCGCGCCCTTGAAGGGGCCGGCGATGTCGTCGGTGACCCATCCGTCGTAGAAGTTCCCGTCCTGGGGGCGCACGCGCTCCTGGTCGAGGAAGCAGGCGACGCGACCGGGATAGAACGCGACGTGGTCACGCAGCGCCGCGTAGGGAAGGGCCACTAGATCGGGATGTCCCACAGCGGGAACCAGCGTTCCAGCTCGGGCTCGAACGGCATCTCGTGGGAGAGCTGCGCCTTGAGCCGGAGCTCGCGCTCGTTGTCGCGGGTCTTGTCGCCGGCCGGGACGAAGGGGTAGAACGCGCCGCGCTTGTAGTTGTAGATGAAGTACACGGCTCGCTTCTGAGCGTCCTCGACGGCGAACACGGCCGCCAGCAGGCGATCGCCGTAGCCGCCGGCCTGGATCGCGGTGCCGACCGCGTTGACGCCCACGACCAGGTCTTCGAAGTCCTCGTCGCGGAGGATCATCCAGCGGTAGCCGAAGGAGTCGGTCTGGTTCTCGACCTGCCCCCCCGTGTCGGCGGCGGTGGCGCGCACGACCTCCTCCAGGTCGCGGACGATCTCCGTGAAGTCCGCGGTCTCCAGGGCCTGGAAGACGATGCCGGCGACGCCCCGCGAGGTCAGCTCCAGCTCGGTCTGGAGCGTGACGTAGGCGGTGCTCATCGCGAACAGCCGGTCGGGGGCGGGCTGCTTGAGCTTGCGCTTGCCGCTGATGACGTCGAACAGGCCCATGCCGCGGCGAAGGCTACGCCGTCGCCTAGGCCGGCACGCCCTGCAGCTGGGCCTCCAGCCGCTCCAGCGCTGCGATCCGCTTCTCCATCGGCGGGTGTGTGGAGAAGAGGTTGCCGACGGCTGCCTTGGCCCTCGGCGGGAAGATGTAGAACGCGGCCAGCTCGCTGGTGGCACGCAGGTCCTTCTGGGGGATGCGGTCCATCGTGCCGCTGATCTTCAGCAGCGCGGCCGCGAGTGCGCTCGGGCGCCCGGTGATGATCCCGGAACCGCGGTCGGCGGCGAACTCGCGGTAGCGCGAGAGGGCCTGCATGAGGAAGAAGGAGATCGCGTACACCGCGAGCGAGACGAGCAGCAGGATGACAAAGGAGTCGCCGTCGTCGTCGCCGTCGCCGCCGAAGAAGAAGCCGAACTGGACGATGTAGGCCGCGACCGTGGCGAAGAAGCCCGCGATCGTCATGACCAGCACGTCGCGGTTCTGCACGT
Organism: Solirubrobacteraceae bacterium; assembly: GCA_033855795.1. Lineage (GTDB taxonomy): Bacteria > Actinomycetota > Thermoleophilia > Solirubrobacterales > Solirubrobacteraceae > JALYZC01. The sequence continues at coordinate 1,550 of JAWVFS010000097.1, forward strand.
GCGTGAGCTCGTGGGCCAGTACGCCCTCGAGCTCGGCCGGCTCCAGGATGCGCATGATCCCCGTCGTCGCGCACACGGTGGCCTTGCGCGGCGAGCGGCCGATGGCAAACGCGTTCGGCATGTCGGTGTCGGCCACCGCGACCCGCGGCTTGGGCAGGTCGGCCTGCACGCACAGCCGGTCGATCATGGCGTGGAGCTCGGGGGCCTCCGCGGGGGTCACCTCGCGCGCGCCCATCGCGTGCAGCGCGAGCTTGTCCGAGACGAAGAACTGTGCGAGCAGCAGGCCACCGGCGATCACGGCGACCAGGACGGCCCCGGTGCCGGACGCCAGCAGCGCGACGATCAGCACGACGTAGAGGGCGCCGAGCAGGAACAGCGTGAGGGCCATCCGGGCCTGGAGCCCGGTGTCCTTCCCAAGTTGGCGGGGAGCTGGCATGGCCCACTCCATTCAAGCAGACCGCCGGCGGCGGTCCACGCCGTTTTAGCGTGCGCTTAGAGGCCCGATGCGGCCGGTCAGAGGCCGGTGCCGACCGCGCCGAACACGTCGTCGAGCAGCGCGCGGGTGTCGTCCACGTCGAAGGCGTTTCGCAGGTGGTCGTCGACCTCGTCGCGGGTGCGCCCCGCCACGGCCATCTCGATCGCCACCAGCCGGGCCGCGCTGAGGTCCCGCCTGCCGGCGACGGCCGGCTCGGCGCGCTCCGCCGCCGCGGCCGCGGGCTCGCCGTCTGCGGCGTCGGTCTCAAGCGCAGCGACGGTCCGCTTCAGCGCGTCCAGCAGTGCTTCGAGCTCGTGCGCGGTGCCCTCGGCTCGCTCGACCAGCTCGCCGGTGAGCTCGCGCAGCTGTTGTGTGCGGTCGCCGGACACCAGGTCGGCCCGGTGTCGGGCCTCGGCCAGGTAGCGCTGCATCTCGGCCTCGGCCGCCTGCCGCTGGGCGGCGAGATCGCGCTGGACGGCCGCCGCCTCCCGCTCGGCGGCGTGCACGATCCCCTCCACGCGCGCCGCGATGGCGGCGGGCAGATCGCCCACGCTGTCAGGCGGTCCCTGCGGGTCCTTCGCTCCGTTGCGTTCCATGGGTCCGTCCGTCCGCGGTACTCAGCGCCGGCGAGCATACTCCGCATTGGCGAGCCTCGCAGAGCTATGGGAGCCCGCGGTCCCGCGCTCCATAACACTGGACTTCAGGTTGACGGTTGGTCGCGGCATCGCGAGACTCCCGCGCCTCGTGCGACTGCGCCGCCTGTGCGTGCTGCTCTCCGTGGTCGCCCTGCCGGTGCTGGCATGGGCGCTGCTGCCCGTGGTTTCCGTCGGGGCCGACTCAGCGTCCCTCCAGCGCCGGATCGATCGCGACCAGGCCGCGATCGACCGGAACAGGCGCCGCGAGGGTGTGCTGACGACCGACATCACCGCCTACAACCGGCGCATCGACTCGCTGCAGGCGAACATCTCCAGGCTCCAGGCGCGCCAGGACCGGATCCAGGGCGATCTCGACGCCAAGCGGGCCGAGCTGGAGAGCATCCAGGAGCAGTTGCGGATCGAGCGCGCCAAGCTCGCGGGGCTCAAGGCGCGCCTGGCCGCGGCCAAGGTGGTGCTGGCGCGGCGTCTGCGCGAGATCTACACCGCCGACGCGCCCGACATCGTCACCGTCCTGCTGAACTCGCACGGGTTTGCCGACCTGCTCGAGCGCAGCGAGTTCATGCATCGCATCAACGCGCAGGACCGGGTGATCATGGTCGCGGTCAAGAGGGCCAAGGACGAGACGACCGCCACCACCAAGCGGCTGGCCACGCTCGAGGACCGCGCGCAGAAGGTGGCGGCCGCCATCCTCGCTCGGCGCGACGAGGTGGCCGCCGGCAAGGGCCGGCTGGAGAGCACGCAGTCCGGGCTGGCGGACGCACGCGCGGGAAAGCAGGGGGCGCTCGACGCCACGCGTTCGTCGCGCCACAAGCTCGAGGAGGACGTGCGCGCGATGCAGGCCCAGCAGGCGAGGATCCAGGGCGACCTCGCCGGCGGCGGGCCGATCCGGCAGGGCTCGGGGCGCTTCATCTGGCCGGTCAACGGGCCCATCACGGCGCCGTTCTGCGAGCGCCGCGCCTGGGAGGCGTGCCATCCCGGGATCGATATCGGCGCCTCCTCCGGCACCCCGATCCACGCCGCCGACTCGGGCACCGTGCGGATCGCGTCCAACTACGGCGGCTACGGGAACTACACGTGCATCCAGCACAGCGCCTCGCTGTCCACGTGCTACGGGCACCAGTCCTCGTTCGCCGTGGGCGTCGGCCAGAACGTGTCGCAGGGCCAGGTGATCGGCTACGTCGGCTGCACGGGCCTGTGCTTCGGTGCGCACCTCCACTTCGAGGTGCGCGTCAACGGGTCCGTCGTCGACCCGCTGGGCTACCTGTAGCCGCGATACCGTCGCGCCATGAGCGATTCGGACCTCGCGGCGGCACGCCGCGCCTGGGAGGCGTTCGCCGGGGTCAGGCAACCCGAAGAGGAGATCGCGTCGTTGGAGGGCTGGGATCCCGACGTCATCTACGTCGAGGACCCGAAGTGGCCCGGTGCCGCCAGCTTTCAGGGGTTCGAGGCGGTCGGTCGGCGCTTCCGCGAGTACGTCGCGGATCTCGGCGCGGATGCCCGGCTCGTGCTCGAGGACGTCCGCGACACGCCGGAGGGGTTGGTGTCGCTCGTTCGGACGCGCGGGACCAGCGCGAACGACCTTCCGTTGGATCATCTGTGGGGGTACCGCTTCCGGATGCGCGACGGCAGGGTCGTGTGGTTCCGCGCCTACCTCGATCCCGCCGAGGCCCTCGGCGAGGCTGAGGGCTAGCCTCCAGCGCGTGCAGCCGAACCTCGACATCGGCCCGATTACCCTGAAGACGTTCGGTCTGGCCTTCGCCCTGGCGTTCATCGCCATCGGCGCCCTGGCCGGGCGGCGCTTCAAGGAGCTCGGCAAGCCGGTGGACTGGGCGTACGAGATCGCCTTCGCGGCGCTCGCCGGCGGCCTGGTCGGCTCGCGGCTCTACTTCGTCGTGCAGAACTACGACCAGGTCAAGCACGACCTCGTGGGCAACCTCTTCGGGGGCTCCGGCCTGGTGTGGTACGGCGGCGTCATCGGCGGCGCCATCGCCGTCGTGCTGTGGGCGCGCTGGCGGGGCATGCTCGGGCTCGGCCTCCTCGACTTCACCGCCCCGCTGCTCGCGCTCGGCTACGCGATCGGGCGGATCGGCTGCCAGGTGTCCGGCGACGGCGACTACGGCATCCGCTCCAGCCTGCCGTGGGCGATGGGCTACCCCCACGGCGAGGTGCCCACCCCGGCGGGCGTGGAGGTCCAACCCACGCCCATCTACGAGACGCTGGCCATGGGCCTCGTGGCGCTGTGGCTATGGCGAGCGCGTGACCGCTACCGCCCGGGGATCCTGTTCGCGTTCTACCTGGTGCTGGCGGGCCTCGAGCGCCTGCTGGTGGAGTTCGTGCGCCGCAACGACGAGGTCTTCCTCGGCCTCACCGCGGCTCAACTGGAGAGCGCCGCCCTCCTGTTCGCGGGGCTGCTGTGGCTGGGCCTGGCGGCGCGTCGCGGCGGCCTGCGACGGGCCCCCGGCGCCGAGGGGCGGTTCGCGGTGGAAACCGAAGCGTCTCCCGCGTAACCTGTGGCGCCGGGAGGCGCTCAAGGTTCCCGCAGGGAGGCCGATTGGGACCCACGGAGGCTGGTCTGTAATGCGAACGACCCGAGCGCTGATTGCCGGTTTTGGCACCACGGGGACCCTCGTGGCCGCGGCCGCGTGCGTGTTCGTCGTGGCCAGCGCCGTGGTCGCGTTCAACGGATGGTCCACTCTGGGCATCGGCGACCGCATCGATTCCCTGTTCGTCAAGGACCGGCCCACGGTCGCCTCCCGGCTCGCGGGTCCGCAGGTCGTCGCCGGCACTGCGGCTGCGGCAGCCGGGACGGTGGCCGCCGTGCCGACCGGCCCAGTGGTGGCGGGCCCCGGGATCGGCGGCGGACGGGTCGGCCCGGGCGCGAACGGAACGCCCGGGAGCGGCACCTCGGGTGACGTCCAGACCGGCCGCGGGGCGGCGGGGGCCGCCGGCAGCGGCAGCAGCGGTGGCGCCACCGGCCTTCCGGGCGTCCCCGACCCGGGCGGCGCGACGAGTGGCGTCGGCGGCGCCGTGCAGAACACCACGCACGACGTGGGGGGTGCCGTGTCCAACACCACGAACCAGGTCGGCCAGTCGGTCGGCGGCGTCAACCAGCCGCTCGGCGACGCGGTGTCCCAGACGGGCAGCGGCGTCGGGAACACGGTCAGCGGCCTCGGCAACTCCGCGAAGGGCGTCCTCCCCGGCCAGCCCTAGCCGCGCGCGCCGAGCGCCCGGCGCACGAAGCGCAGCGACTCGCCCTGGAGCTCGCCGTCGTGCTGGATTGAGCGGTGGTGGCCGCCCGGCATGACGATCAGCCGCGCGCGCTCTGGCCCGGCCGCTTCGCAGAGCGCGCGGGAGTGATCCACGGGGATCTGCTCGTCGCCCTCCGCGTGCAGGAGCAGCAGCGGGCAGGTGAGCTCAGCGGCCGCCGCCTCCACGTCGTTGGCGGCGAATAGTTGCTCGAGCCCCGCCCGGTCGGCGTCGAACTCGAAACGGTCGTCTCGCAGGCCGCGAAGCAGGTGTTCGGAGCCCGCCGGACAGATCGCCACGACGGCGTCGGCCGCGGCCGGCCGGGCGGACACCAGGGCCAGGTAGCCGCCCATGCTCGACCCGCGCAGCGCGAGCGGGACTGGCCGGTCGGGCGGCACGGCGGCGCTCGTCCGCTCGCGCAGCAGGGCCGCCATCGCGACGACGTCGTCGACCGCGCCGGCGCCCATCGAACCCTCGCTCTCGCCGTGGCCGCGCTGGTCGAAGGCGAGCGCGGCCAGGCCCATGTCGCGCGAGGCGCGGCCGAAGTCGAAATGGCTCTCCTTGCACGAGCCGGCGCCGTGCAGTATCAGCATCGCCCCCGCCGCCGGCTGGTCCGGCAGCCACAGCGCGTAGGAGAGTCCGCCATGCCGTCCGGTCTCCACCGGCGTCTCGATCGTGCGTTCGCGGACCACGGCGGCGATAATCCCACGCCATGGCCGCAACGCGCCAGCTCTCGCACGTCTATCCACTCGGCAGCCGCCTCAACGAGCGCGGGCGCCTCGAGGTGGGCGGGTGCGACGCAATCGAGCTGGCCCGGGAATTCGGGACGCCCGCCTACGTCGTGGCCGAGGACGACCTCCGCGCCCGCGCCCGCACATTCGTGGAGGCCGCGCGCGCGGTCCACGACGGCGCGACCGAGGTGCTGTTCGCGTCCAAGGCCTTCACCTGCACCGCGGTCGCGGCGCTGTTGGCGGAGGAGGGGCTCGGGTGCGACGTCGCGTCTGCCGGCGAGCTCCACCTGGCGCTGCAGGGCGGCTTCGACCCTCGCGCCGTCTACCTGCACGGCAACGCGAAGGGTGACGACGAGCTGGCGTACGCGCTCGAGCGCGGCGTCGGCCACATCGTGATCGACGGGATCGACGAGATCGAGCGCGTGGAGCGCGCGGCCGCCGCGTGCGGCGTGCGTCAGCCGGTGATGTTGCGCGTCACGCCGGGAGTCAAGCCCAACACGCACGCCGCCATCTCGACCGGGCAGGTCGACACCAAGTTCGGTCTCACGCTCGATCAGGCGGCGCAGGCGATCGAACGCGTGCGCGCCTCGGACGAGTTGGAGCTCGAGGGCCTGCACAAGCACATCGGGTCGCAGATCTTCGAGCTCGATTCCTTTCAGGCGGCGATCGCCGCGCTCGCACCCCTGGGCGACTTCGGCACCTACGACGTCGGTGGCGGCCTGGCCGTCGCGTACACCGGGGCGGACGCGCCGCCGGCGATCGAGTCCTACGTCGAGGCCGTTTCGGGCGCGGTGCGCGAACACCTGGGCCCAGGCAAGCGGCTCGTGCTCGAGCCGGGCCGCGCGCTGACCGCCAACTCAACCGTCACCCTGTACTCCGTGGTGTCGGTCAAGCGGACCGCCTCCACGTACGTCGCGGTCGACGGCGGGATGTCGGACAACCTGCGGCCGATGCTCTACGGCGCCGCCTACGAGGCGCAGATCGCCGACCGCTTCGGCGGCGGGACGCTCTGCCAC
>JAWVFS010000098.1:0-6797 GCA_033855795.1 Solirubrobacteraceae bacterium
CGGGTCGGCGCGGCTCTCCGCATGCCACCCGATGGGTGACACCCCTACCGCGCCGACCCAGCCCCCGCTGACACTCGGGACCGCTGGGCACATTGATCACGGCAAGACAGCCTTGATCAACGCGCTCACCGGGTACAACACCGATCGCCTGCCGGAGGAGCGGTCGCGCGGAATTTCGATCGAGCTCGGCTACGCCAGGCTCGACCTGCCCTCCGGCCGCCGAGTATCGGTCGTCGACGCCCCGGGCCACGAGCGCTTCGTGCGCACGATGGTCGCCGGCGCGACGGGCATCGACCTGTTCCTGATGGTCGTGGCCGCCGACGACGGCGTGATGCCGCAGACCCGTGAGCACGCTGCCGTGCTGCGCGGTCTCGGGATCGAGCCGGGGGTGGTGGCCGTCACGAAGGCGGACCTCGCCGATCCCGGTCGCGCCGCCGCGGAGGCCGCCGCGCTGCTCCCGGACGCCGAGACGGTCGCCGTGTCATCTCGCACCCGCCAGGGACTCGACGAGCTGGTGGCCGCGATCGAGCGGGTGGCGGCGCGGCTGCCCGGTCGGGCGGCGGGCGCGGGCGGCGGCGAGGCGCCGCGGCTGCATGTCGACCGCGCGTTCACCATCAAGGGGGCGGGCACGGTGGTGACCGGAACGCTCTGGTCCGGCGCCGTGGCGCGGGGCGACGAGGTGACGGTCCTGCCGAGGGGCCTCGGCGCCCGCGTGCGCGCCGTGCAGGTCCACGAAGAGCCGGTCGAGCGCGCCGTCGCTGGGCAGCGCGTGGCCCTCAACCTCGCCGGCGTCTCGGTCGACGAGCTACGGCGCGGCGACGTCGTGTCGAGCCGCGGCGCGGCGCTCGCGCCGACCTACGTGCTGGACGCCACGCTGGAGCTCGACGGCGGCGAGTGCCCGGTGGAGCACGGCGCCCGCGTGCAGGTCCACCACGGCACGCGCGAGGCGCCGGCGCGGCTCGCCGAGCTGGGCGGCCGGTTCTGGCAGGTGCGCCTCGAGCAGCCGCTGGTGCCGGCGCCGCGTGACCGGCTGGTCGTGCGCCGCATCGCGCCGCCCGACACGCTGGGCGGCGGGGTGGTCCTCGACCCGCGCGCGCGCAAGCACGGCCCGAGCCGGGACGTGATCGCGCGGCTGGCCCGGCTGGAGCGTGGCGAGTCCGAGCCCGACCCGCGGCCGGAGGCGCCGTCCGCTCCCGCGGACGCGGCCGAGCCTTCGCCGCTCTCGCCCGACGCGCTTGCGCTGGAAGCGCGCCTCCGGGAGGCGTGGCTGGAGCCGCCGATCGAGGCGGAGCTCGGCGCCGACGCCGCGGAGCTGCCGGCGTTGCGGCGCGCCGGTAGAGCCGTCCGCGTCGGTCGCGAGCTGCACTATCACCCAGACGCTCTGGCCGAGGCGGAGCGGCGGGTTCGCGCGCTCGCCCAGACGCACGGCTCGGTCACGATCGCCCAGCTGCGCGATGACCTGGGCACGTCGCGCAAGTTCGCCCAGGCGCTGCTGGAGCACTTCGACGGCGAAAAGGTCACCCGGCGCGTGGGTGACGCCCACCTGCTGCGCCGGCCTTCGGCCTCAAGTTGAGCCCGCGCGCGGAATGTCCGGCCGGCGTTCGCCGTCGGCGACCCGGCTACCGTTAAGGCGTGGCTCGCCGATCCTCAGGGTCCCAGGACGATGCGGTGCGGCGGTCTTTACGGAGCCCTTGGCGCTTCCGCAGGAACGAGGCACGTGTCGGGTGAGGCGCACCCGGCCCGTCGCCGGCACCGGGTCGAGCCCGGAAACCGCGTCTGAGAGGTCGATTCGGCGTGGATCCTAGGGCGGACGCGACCGACACCCTGCCCGCGGTGGAGGCCGAGCAAGAAATTGCGAACGCCACCACCGGCGGTTCTGTTCTGCGGGGCGGGATCTGGAACACGGCGAGTAAGACCCTCCCGCAGTTCTTCACGCTTGTCGTATCGATCGCAGGTGCTCGCCTTCTGGGCGCGAGTGGGCTTGGTCGCCAGAGCTTCATCGCGTTCGTTGCCACGTCGGCCATCTACGTGCTCGGCTTCGGAATCCCGGTCGCACTCATGCGTCAGGTCGGCGAGTCGGTCGGTGGCGGGTTGGCTCCCCAGGCAAGAGGGCTCGTCCGGTGGGCATTCCGCTTCAGCGTCGGCGCGGCGGCCATCGGCCTCCTGGGTTTGACCGCCGTCGCGCTTGGCGGGGCGGAGCCCCAGGCGGCGTGGATCCTGGCTGCTCTGATCGTTGCGGTCGGCGTGCTGACGCAGATTCCCGATGCGGTCATCTCGGGACTCCAGCACTGGCGCGACAGCTCGGTCGTGGTGCTCTGGAGCTCGGCGGTCGGAGCGGTTGCGACCGTCCTCGTACTGGCAGCGGGGGGCGGCGTGACGGGGATGATCGCGGTGCAGCTCGCCGTCGCGATTCCGATCCTGCTCGTCATGGCCGTGCTCGGCCGACGGCGTCTCTTCGCCGTGGCGCCGCGCTCGGAGCGCGCTCCGCGTGCCGTGCGCGCGCGCACCCTCCGATATGCGGCGTCGGTGTTCGTCGGGACGCTCGTGACGCTGGTCGTGTTCCGGCGCTCGGAGTTCTTCTTCCTCAACCATTACGCCACCGACCGTGACATCGCGCTCTACTCCGTCGCGTTCTCTGTGATGTCGACGCTCGTGCTCGTCCCGGAGGCACTGGGGGCGGTTCTCACTCCGGCCGTCGCGACGCTGCTCGGTGCCGGGCAGATGGACCGGATCCGGAGCGGGTACGCCAGGGCACTTCGGCTCGTTCTGCTCGGGGCGCTGCCCGCCGCGGCCGTCGGCCTCGCGCTTGGTCCCGAGCTGGTGACGCTGCTCTTCGGACGGGGCTTCAGGGACAGCCGGATCCCGCTCCTGATCCTGCTTGCGCCCTTCCCACTCATCCCGCTCATGAGCACCAGCTTCGCCCTGATCGAGGGGCTCGGCAAGGTGAGGTTCCCCTTGGTGGCCGGCGTGGCCTCGGCCGTGCTCAATGTCGCCCTCGACTTCGCGCTAATTCCGTCCTACTCGACGAACGGCGCCGCGGCGGCCAACAGCATCGCCCAGGGCATCAGCGCCGTTGCGATTCTGGTGTACGGAGTCCGGCTCGTCGGCGGCGTCCGCTGGGAGGTCAACCCGCTCGCCCGGATGGCAATCACGTCGGTGGTTGTCGGCGCCCTTGCCTGGGGCGCCGTTTCGGCGATCGGTGGGGTGGTCGGCCTCATCGCCGGGCTGGCGCTCGCGACCGCGGCGTTCGTGCTGCTCTGTGTGCTCGTGCGGGTCATTTCTCACGATGACGCGGCCTGGCTGCGCCAGGCATTCGGCTCGATGCTCGGCGGCGCCATCGGCACGGCCATCCGACGGGTGGAGGTCCGGTGACCGTTGCGGCCCCACCGCCGGCGGGCCCGCTCAAGGTGGGAGTCTCGGCTCCGACCTTCTCCGTGTTGATCACGGCGTATCAGGTGGCGGATTACGTCGGCGACGCGGTGGCGTCCGCATTGAGCCAGACGAAACCGGCGCACGAGGTCGTCGTCTGTGACGACGGATCGACCGACGACATCGAGGGGGCACTGGCGCCGTTTCGCGACGAGATCGTCCTCGTCCGCCAGGAGAACAGAGGCGTGGCCTCGGCGAGGAACACGGCAGCGGCGGCAGCCAGCGGCGACTTTCTGGCGATCCTCGACGCCGACGACACCTATCTGCCGGATCGGCTCGCCGCCCTCGGGCGACTGGCGACCGAGCGTCCCGACCTCGAGGTGTTGACGACGGACGCATACCTCGAGGTGAACGGGCAGGTCGTCCGGCGCGCCTACACCCCTTCGTGGACGTTTCCCGTCGATGATCAGAGGAGCGAGATTCTCCGCCGGAACTTCGTCTTTGGCCTCGCCGCCGTTCGGCGCGAGGTCCTGCTGCGCGGGGGCGGCTGGGACGAGTCTTTCCGTTTTGCCGAGGACTGGGAATGCTGGGTTCGGCTGCTGCTCAACGGCAGTCCCGTCGGTTGCGTGGTCGAGCCCCTCGCGCGTTATCGCGTGCGCGAAGACAGCCTGTCGACCAATCTGGTGGCCATGCTCGAGGGAGAGATCAAGGTGCTGGAGAAGGCGCTCACCCATCCGCACATTCGACCGGAGGAGGACCTTGTTGCACGCGAGACAATCGCTCGGCTGGGGAAAGAGCTCGCGGTGGGCCGCCTGCGCGACGCGCTGCGCACTCGGGCGGTCGGCGTCCGACGCTGCGCGGCCGGGGTCGCGACCGACCGTGCCGCACCGCTCGAGACGCGCCTCAAGGCCGTGGCGGCGGCGGTCGCTCCAGGCACGGTCGGCTTCCTTCTCAACCGTCGCGACCGGCGGGAGTGGAGAGGGGCCGGCGGTACGACGGTGCGCGCCTGACCAGGTGCAGCTCCGGCCGGCTCCCCGCCGAGCTGAACCGGGATGACTCCCGCGATGGCCGTGGTATCAACCGTCTGTGACGGACGTCCCCCGGATCCTCCTTTACACCGACGCGCCGGTCTTCGGCGGCGCCGAGGCGTCCCTCGGCATCCTGTTGAGGGAACTCGACCGCGGACTGGACGTGGCGGTGGGCGGCGTCAACGCGGAGGTCGTCGAGCGGGTTGCGAGTCAGCGACCCGGTACCCCGGTCCACCTGCTTCCGGCCGTGCGCACCAAGCGCGATGCCAGCAGCTTCGGGGGCACCCTGATGCGGTTGCGCGCGTTGCGCCCGTTGATCTTCCAAGCCAACCTCTCCGTACCGTCGGCCGCGCAGTACCCGCTGGCAGCGGCGGTGTTGGTGCGAGGCGTTCGCGCCATGGCGGTTGAACACCTCCCCTATCCGCTCGATGGCAGCCTCCAGACTCGACTCAAGCGGTTCACGTCGCGCCGGGTCGCTGCGCACGTGGCCGTCGGGCATCGGGTCGCCCGCGACGTGGAGTCGTTCGTCGGCCTGCCCCGGGGCTCGGTGCAGGCGATCCACAACGGCGTCCCGGACTTGGAACTCGAGCCTGTGGCGCGGCGCGACGACCGTCTTGTGGTGGGCTCGGTCGGACGACTCGATCGGCAGAAGGGCCTCGATGTCCTGTTGCGCGCCCTCGTGGACGTGCCCGAAGCGCGACTCGTGGTGGTGGGCGACGGCGATGAGCGAGGGAGTCTCGAATCGCTCACTGCCGATCTCGGGCTCTCGGAGCGTGTCCACTTCGCGGGATGGAGTGACGACCCTCGCCGAGCGCTCACGAGCTTTGACATCTTCGTGCTTCCGTCCCGGTTCGAGGGCTTCCCGCTGGCGATCGTCGAGGCGATGCTGGCGCGCCTCCCGGTGGTGGCCACCGATGTGGGGAGCGTGCGAGAGGCCGTGGCCGACGGCGAGACCGGCCTTCTGGTCCCCCCGGAGGAACCCAAGGCGCTGGCCATGGCATTGCGAGCGTTGCTCGACGACGCGAACCGCCGCGCGGTCTTGGGCGAGCGGGGACGCGAACGCGCGCTGGAATTCAGCCCCGCTGCGATGGCCCGCGCCTACGAACGCGTATACCAGGAGATCCTGCGCTGAGCACGGACGTGTCCTATGACGCGATCGTGGTCGGCTCCGGCGCCACCGGAGGTTGGGCTGCCAAGGAGTTGACGGAGAGCGGGCTGCGAGTTGCTCTCGTCGAGGCCGGGCCGCTCTTTCCGGTTGAGGTGAACGCGCTGGAACCGGCGACGGTGGACGCCCGTCAGCGGCAGCCGATCCAGTCGCTGTGTTACGCGTTGAACGAGCATACGGCGCACCTCTTCGTCGACGACGTGGACAACCCGTACTCCTTCCCGCCGGGAAGTCCCTTTCATTGGATTCGAAGCCGGCAGGTGGGTGGCCGCCTCCACGTTTGGGGGCGGGTGTCGCCACGCATGTCGGATTACGAGTTCAAGGCCGCCGGGCGAGACGGGGTTGGCGAGGACTGGCCCATCGCCTACGCGGACCTGGCCCCGTATTACGATCGAGTGGAGCGCTATCTCGGTGTCTACGGGGAGGCCGAGCATGTGCCGCAAATGCCTGATGGCATCTTCCTGGCCCCACCACCGCTGAGCACGGGAGAGCAGGAACTACGAACGGCGATCCATCGCCGCTGGGAGACGCGCCGACTGACAAATGTGCGCGTCGCCCGGCGCTCTCCCGACGCGACCCTTGCCGCTGCGATGCACACCGGGCGTCTGACGCTCTTCGCGAATTCCGTCGCGAGCCAGGTCCTCACTGATAGCGAGACGGGAAGGGCGCGGGGCGTCGCCTATGTGGACCGTCTCACTCGGCGCGAGCGAGAGGTGAACGCTCGCGTCATCGTGCTCTGTGCGTCCGGGATCGAGTCAACGAGGCTGCTACTCAACTCGGCGACTGGAGACCATCCGGACGGACTGGGGAACTCCTCTGGCGCGCTGGGCCACTACCTCATGGACCACACGTACGGGATCAGGTTCGAGGGAGTGGCGCCGCAGCGATCTCGCGGCGAGATCGAGGGACCTTCACATGGCGGGTACATGCCGGCGTTTCGAAACATAACCGAGCATGGCGTGGATTTCGTGCGGGGATACGGAGTGGAACTGCAGGTCACCCCTCCGATCCCCGACCGACCTCGCCGATTGCGAAACCCGTGGCGGCCCAAGGGCGGCTTCTTTTGGATGACTGCCTTCGGGGAGGTGCTCCCCACGTATGAGAACCACGTGTCGCTGGACCGCACCAAAACGGACGCATGGGGTATTCCAGCTGCGCACATCGTGTGCCGTTACGGCGATAACGAGCTGATGATGGCCCGCGACCAGTTCGTGTGCCTGAAGGAGATGCTGGAC
>JAWVFS010000099.1:0-13049 GCA_033855795.1 Solirubrobacteraceae bacterium
GCCAATACCTAGCGGTATTGGCGAGCCCGATGACCCCGATCCAGCGAAGCTAACCGCGCGTCATCCACGCGCGCGGGGTCCTGGAATCACTCATCTAGCGCAGGTTGATCGCCGCCGAGGCGCCCACGGCGATCGCCACCCCCGCGTAGCCGTCGTAGCCCGCCACGAACATGAGGACGGCGGTCACCAGGCAGACGCCGACGGTGATCAGCCACGCGATCTTGGACAGCGGCACGTCGCGTATTCTCGCGGCACGGGATGACGAGCGCCCTGTCACCTCCATCGGCGCTGGAAAGACTGAGCGAGATGAGCGGTCACGTGCGAGAGGCCATCGTGCTCGATTCGCGCGGTCGCCGCGTCGCCGGCGCTGCCGCGCTGGCGGAGCCCGCGCGCGCACTGCTGGCCGCCGCGCCCGACGCGACCGAGCTCGAGGTGGCGACGACGCGCGGCCTGGTCTACGCGGCGCGCTCGCCGCGTCACGCGATCGCGGTGGTCAGCGGACGCGGCGCTCTTCCCGCGCTGATGCTCTACGACCTGCGGATGCTGCTGGCCGAGATGGACGGGGGCCGATGAAGCCGCGCGGCCGCAGGGACAGCTTCAACGCCGCCGTCGGCGACCTCGCCGGGGCGCTGCGGCGCCGCCGGGTCGGCCGCGAACCCTACGTGCGCGTGCACGACGAGGACGGGCGCGTGCGCTCGCTCGGCCTGGACACCGCCGAGGCCGAGGCCGTGCTGGACGCCGCCGAGGCACTGGTCGACGCCACGGCGGCGCGCTCCGATTCCCGCAAATAGCGCACTCGAGCGTTATCCCGGTGACCGCGGCGCCCCCGTGCGTCCGCGGGCATTGTTAGCTTCGAACCCTCCCTACGACCCCTAAGGAGGCGCAAGTGACGAAGTCCGAATTCGTCGACCAGGTCGCGCAGGACGCCAATCTGTCCAAGAAGGACGCCGAACAGGCCGTCGAGACGGTCCTGAATGCGATCCAGACAACGCTCAGTCGCGGGGGCGAGGTTGCCTTCACCGGCTTCGGCAAGTTCCACGTCGCTCAGCGCGGCGCCCGCCAGGGCAAGCACCCGCGTACCGGCCAACCGATCCACATCTCGGCGTCGAGGGTCCCGCGCTTCAGCGCCGGGGCGAAGCTCAAGAAGGCCGTCAACGGCTGAGGCGGCCCGGACGGGCTTCGGCGAGCGGCTTGCGGGCCGCGTCGCCGAGCGGCGATCACAGCTCGTTCTCGGGCTCGATCCCGACCCCGCGCGCCTGTGGCCGCAGGCGTCCGCTGCCGCGTCCGCCGATGACCCGGCGGCGGCGGCAGCCGGCGCCGTGGCAAGCCACTGTGCTGCGCTGATCGAGGCGGCCGGGCCATCGTGCGTCGCCGTCAAGCTCCAGCTCGCCTGCTTCGAGCGGCTCGGGGCCCCGGGCTGGACGGCGCTCGAGCGCGCGGCCGCGGCCGCGCGCGGCGCCGGACTGCTCGTGATCGCCGACGGCAAGCGAGGCGACGTCCCGGTCACGGCCGCCGCCTACGCGCAGGCGCTGCTCTCCTCCACGCCGACGCCCTGGGGCGAGGTTCCCGGCCTGGGCGCGGACGCGGTCACCGCCAACCCGCTACTCGGCGACGACGCGCTCGAACCCCTCATCGACGCGGCGCGTGACGCGGTGGCGGGCGTGTTCGTGCTCGTGCGTACGTCCAACCCCGGCGCGGCCGACGTCGAGGACCTGCCCACGGCCGGGGAGGACGGGTCCACGGTGCCGCTGTGGGAGCGCCTCGCGCAGCGCGTCGACGCGCTCGGCGTCGAGGCCGTGACCGGCGCCACCGTCCCCGAGCACCTGCCGCGGATGCGCGAGCTGATGCCGCGCGCGACGTTCCTGCTGCCCGGCGTCGGCGCGCAGGGCGGACGGGTCGAGGCGCTCGGGCCGGCGTTCGCGCCGGGGCCGGCCGCGGCCCTCGTGACGTCGTCGCGGGGGATCGCGCTGGCGCACGAGCAGTACGGCGGCGAGCCGGCGAGGGCCGCGCGCGAGGCGGCGGAACGCCTGCGCGACGACATCTGGAGGCTGGCGGCCTCGAGCTAGCCTGTCGCGCAGGGGCCGTGGGTATCATCGCCGCGCGATGCCCGATCGCCGCTCCGCGCGCTTCCTCGCGCCGCTCGCGCTCATCGTCTTCGTCCTCGTGCTGGTGATGCTGATCTCGTCCACCGGCGGGGGCGGCTCCAAATCGTCGACCACCAAGGCCAACCGAACAGTCACCGCCCGTGCCCGACCCCGCCCCAAGCCCCGGAGCTACGTCGTGAAGGCCAGCGACACCTCGCTCGATTCGATCGCCCAGAAGACCGGAGTGCCGACGGACCGACTGCTCGCGCTCAACCCGGCCCTGGACCCGCAGACGCTGGTCCCCGGCGAGCGGATCAAGCTGCGATGACGCACCGGGCCGCACTGGTCGCCGGCATCGTGGCCGGCGCGCTCGCGGCGGCCGCGCCGGCGGCGGCCCAGACCGCAGAGCCCAGCACGAGCGCCGTACCCGCCGGGGCGGCCGCGCAGCCCGACGCGCAGGCCGCCCGCCGCCCGCCGCTGATCGACGCCTCCGCCGCGGCGGTATACGAGCCGGTGACGGGCGACCTGGTGTTTGCCTACCACGCCGGCGCGCGGCGCGCGATCGCCAGCACGACCAAGCTGATGACAGCCTACGTCGTGCTCAACCGCGAGCCGCTCGGCCGCATCTTCACCGCTCCCGGCTACTCGCCGTCGTTCTCCGACGAGTCGCTGATCCATCTGCGCGCCGGCGAGCGCATGACCGTGGCGGATCTGCTCCGCGGGATGCTGCTGGCCAGCGGCAACGACGCGGCGATGGACGTCGCCGTCAACACCTCCGGTTCGGTGGGCGCCTTCGTGGCGCAGATGAACCAAGCGGCACGCGGGCTCGGCCTGCGCCACACCCACTACACGAACCCGATCGGGCTCGACTCGGCCGGAAACTACTCGAGCGCGTCGGACCTCGTGCGCCTGGCGGCGGTCCTGCGTGGCCGGGCCTGGTTCGCGCGGACGGTGGACCGGGGCAGCGCGGTTCTGCACAGCAATTTCGGGGCCCACGGGGTCTCCAACCTCAACGACCTGGTGCGGCACGTCGGCTTCGTCAACGGCGTCAAGACCGGGCACACGCCGAGCGCCGGTTACTGCCTGGTCGGCTCGGCCACCCGCAACGGGGTCACGATGATCAGTGCGGTGCTCGGCGATCCAAGTGCCTACGCGCGGAACGCCGACACGCTTGGACTGTTGCGGTTCGGGCTGTCGCGCTACCGCTCCTACACGGCCTTTGGCACGGCCGACGTCCTGGCCACGGCCAAGGTGCGCTACCGCGAGTCCGACACGGTCGGGCTCGTCCCCGCGCGCGCCTTCTCGACGGTGGTGCGCCGCGGCGAGCGCCGGCCGCAACTCGTGGTCCACGCACCCAAGAAGCTCACCGGCCCGCTGCCGGCGGGCCGCAAGGTCGGCTACGTCGGCGTCGTCTACCGCGGCCGCGCGATCGCCCGCGTGCCGCTTCTGACCCGCTCGAAGGTCCCCGAGGTCGGGCCGATCCAGCGGGCCGTGACGTTCATCTCCAGACCGGGTACCCTCGCGGTCGCGCTTCTGCTCGCGCTCGCGATCCTCCTGATCGTCCGGCGCAGGGGCGGGGGCGGGAGGGCCGGATCGCGTGATCATCACCGTCACACTCAACGCCGCGATCGACAAGACCCTGGAGGTCCCGAACTTCCGGCTCGGCCGCCGGCACCGTAGCGTCGCCCAGACCACGATGCCGGGGGGCAAGGGAGTCAACGTCGCCCGGGCGATCAAGCGCCTCGGCCGCCCGGTCGTCGCCACGGGCTTCACCGGGGGCGCGACGGGCACCCGCGTGGTCGAGCTGCTCACCGAGGAGTCGATCCTGTCGGACTTCGTGCGCATCCGCGAGGAGTCGCGCACCAACACCGCCGTGCTCGACCCGACCAGCGGCGAGCAGACAGAGATCAACGAGCGCGGCCCCGCCGTCACGAGCGCCGAGGTCGACCTGTTCTGCGACAAGCTCCTCTACCTCGCCCAGGGCGCGCAGATGTGCGTGTTCGCGGGCTCGGTCCCGCGCGACGTCGATCACGAAATCTACGCGCGGCTGATCCGGGACCTGCAGAGGCTCAACGTCACCACCGTGCTCGACACCGAGGGCGAGCCCCTGCGCCAGGCCGTGCGCGCCGAGCCCACGGTCGTGACGCCGAACGTGCTCGAAGCCGAGGAGCTCGTCGGCCACGAGTTCAACGACGACGAGGACCGGGTCATCGCCGTGCGCGAGATGGTGGAACTCGGGGCGCGCGAGGCGATCATGACCACCGCCGACGGCTGCTTCGCGCAGGTCGTCGAGGACGGCCACCCCCAGCTCTACCGCGCGCGCATGGAGCCGCTGGAGCCGCGCGCGACCGTCGGCTCGGGCGACGCGTTCCTGGCCGGGTACGTGGCGGCGCGCTACGGCGGCGGGAGCCCGGGCGACTGCCTGCGCTTCGGCACCGCCTGCGGGGCCGAGTCCACGCAGCACCTGGGCGCCGGGGTACTGGACCCGCGCGCCGTAGAGCGGCTGGCCGATGAGATCAGCGTGGAGCGGCTGGAGCAGCCGGCGGAAGTCGGCTAGTCGTCAGTCATCAGACGTCAGTCGTCAGTTGGGAGGGGCGGGCCTTAGCTTCTGACGACTGACGACTGACGACTCCGCACCTTGCGGGCGTTTGCGGCAGGCTGGGACGGTATGCGCTGCTATCTTCGCTTCCCCGTCCGCCTCGAGTCCTAGGATCATTTGATGGAAGTTGAAATTGGCCGCGGAAAGAAGGCGCGGCGCGCCTACGGCTTCGACGACATCGCCATCGTCCCCTCGCGCCGCACGCGCGATCCCGACGATGTCGACATCTCCTGGAAGCTCGGCGACTACCGCTTCGAGCTGCCGCTGCTGGCCTCCGCCATGGACGGCGTGGTGTCGCCCGCGACGGCCGGGATCGTCGGCCGCCTGGGCGGCCTCGCCGTGCTCAACCTCGAGGGGATCTTCACCCGCTACGAGGACGCCGCCGAGCAGCTCGAGCGCATCGCCGCGCTGCCCAAGGCGCAGGCCACGCGCGAGATGCAGGAGATCTACCAGGAGCCGGTCAAGCCGGAGCTGATCACCCAGCGGATCGAGGAGATCAAGGCCGAGGGCGTGGTCGCCGCCGCGTCTCTCACCCCTCAGCGCGTGCTGCGCTACTACGAGCTCGCCCTGGACGCCGGGCTCGACATCCTCGTCATCCAGGGCACGGTCGTCTCCGGCGAGCACGTCTCGGAGTCGACCGAGCCGCTCAACCTCAAGGAGTTCATCCCGTCGCTCGATGTGCCGGTCGTGGTGGGCGGCTGCGCGTCCTACCACACGGCCCTGCACCTCATGCGCACGGGCGCCGCCGGCGTGCTCGTCGGCGTCGGCCCTGGCGCGGCCTGCACCACGCGGGGCGTGCGGGGGTTCGGCGTGCCGCAGGCGACGGCGATCGCCGATGCCGCGGCCGCCCGCTCTCAGCACATGCTCGAGACCGGGGAGTACGTGAAGGTGATCGCCGACGGCGGCATGCGCAACGGCGGGGACGTGGCCAAGGCGATCGCGTGCGGCGCCGACGCGGTCATGATCGGCTCGCCGCTGGCGCGCGCCCACGAGGCGCCGGGACGCGGGTTCCACTGGGGGATGGCGACCTTCCATCCCACGCTCCCGCGCGGCACCCGCGTGGCCACGACCCAGAACGGGACGCTCGAGGAGATCCTCGTCGGCCCGGCCCGTGAGAACGACGGTACGTTCAACCTGATGGGCGGCCTGCGCACCTCGATGGCCACGACCGGCTACAAGGACATCGCGGAGTTCAATCGCGCCGAGCTGATGGTCGCGCCCGCCCTCCAGACCGAGGGCAAGCAGCTCCAACGCGAGCAGTCGGTCGGCATGGGTTCCAACGGCAAGGCGGCGATTCTCGTCAATGACTGACGCTGCCGCGGCGCCGAGCGCTACCGCCGAGGCGGCAGTGCGCCCGGAGCCGCGCGTGGCGACCGAGGAACTGGTCGTGCTGGACTACGGCGGCCAGTACTCGCAGCTCATCGCCCGGCGCGTGCGTGAGCTCGGCGTCTTCTCCGAGCTGCTGCCCCACCACGTGGGCGCCAAGGCCGTGGCCGAGCGCCGGCCCAAGGGCCTCATCCTCTCCGGCGGCCCCGCCTCCGTCTACGCCGACGGGGCGCCGCGGCTCGATCCCGCGCTCCTCGAGCTCGGCATCCCGGTGCGGGGCATCTGCTACGGGATGCAGCTGATCACCCGCGAGCTCGGCGGCCGCGTCGAGGGCGCCGACGTCGGCGAGTTCGGCCGTTCCGACCTCATCGTGCGCGAGCCCGGCCGGCTGCTGGCCGAGCTGCCGGCCGAGCAGACGTGCTGGATGTCGCACCGCGACACGGTCTTCGAGCCGCCGCCCGGGTTCACGGCGCTGGCCTCCTCGACCGCCTCGCCCGTGGCCGCGCTGGAGTCGGTCGAGCGTGGCATCTACGGCATCCAGTTCCACCCCGAGGTGGTGCACACTCCCTACGGGCAGCGGATCCTCGAGCGCTTCCTCGTCGATATCTGCGAGTGCGAGCGCACGTGGTCCCCGGCCTCGATCGTGGACGATCAGGTCGAGCGCATCCGCGCCCAGGTCGGCGACGGGCGCGTGATCTGTGGGCTCTCGGGCGGCGTGGACTCCTCGGTGGCCGCGGTGCTCGTTCACCGCGCGATCGGGGATCAGCTCACCTGTGTGTTCGTCGACCACGGCCTCATGCGCAAGAACGAGGGCGAGCAGGTGATCGCGGCCTTCCGGGACCGCTTCCGCATCCCGCTCGTGGCCGTGGACGCCGAGGACCGCTTCCTCGCCCGGCTGAGCGGCGTGACCGATCCCGAGGCCAAGCGCAAGGCGATCGGCGGGGAGTTCATCCGCGTATTCGAGGAGGAGGCGGCCAAGCTCGACAGCCCGGACTACCTCGTGCAGGGAACGCTGTACTCCGACGTGATCGAGTCCGGCGGGGGGACCGGCGCCGCCACGATCAAGTCCCACCACAACGTCGGCGGCCTCCCGGAGGACCTCCGGTTCGAGCTGGTCGAGCCCCTGCGCACGCTGTTCAAGGACGAGGTGCGCGCCGTCGGCGCCGAGCTGGGCCTGCCCGAGCGGCTCGTGTGGCGCCAGCCGTTCCCCGGCCCCGGCCTCGCGATCCGCATCGTGGGCGGCGAGGCGACGAAGGAGCGCTTGAACGTCCTCCGTGACGCCGACGCGATCCTCCAGGACGAGATCCGCCGCGCCGGGCTCTACCGCGAGCTGTGGCAGTCCTTCTGCGTGCTCCCCGACGTGCGCACGGTCGGCGTGCAAGGCGACGAGCGCACGTACGGCCATGTCGTCGTGATCCGCGCGGTCACCTCCGACGACGCGATGACGGCCGATTGGGCGCGGCTGCCCTACGACCTGCTCGAGCAGATCGCGTCGCGCATGATCAACGAGCTGCGCGAGGTCAACCGGGTGGTGCTCGACATCACGTCGAAGCCACCCGGAACCATCGAGTGGGAATAGCCCTGGCGGCGCCTCCCCGCGCCTGACGGCGTCCTCGGCGGCTCGTGTGCGGAGCACACATCGCCGGCCTGCGTCCTTGTCACCCGCGCGGAGTCGCTCGCCAGACGGCCACGTTGGTTGCCCGGTTCCGCTTCCCGCGCGTATAGTCGCCCGATGGCCACGGGCCTGGGCCTAGTCCGGCTGGAGCGGCCGGATCTCATCGCACGGATCCTCGCGGGCTTGAAGGACGGATCGGTGCTCGTGATCGCCGATGCCGGCTTCGGCAAGACGAGCGCGCTGGAGCAGGCCCTGGCCCGGGGTGAGCTCGACGCCGCCTGGGTGCGCTGCGGCGACGCGGGCGGCGACGCCGGACGCCTGGTCGGCCTCGTCGTCGACGCGGTGCGCGCCGCAGTGCCGGGCGCGTCCGACGTGCTCGCCGAGCGACTCGCGGCGACCCACGAGCCGGTGGACCCGCAGCGCGCGGCGGCCGCGCTGGAGCGCGAACTGGCACCGCTGCTCGTCGACCCGCTCGTCGTGGTTTTCGACGACGCCGAGGCGCTGGATGGCGTGCCCGGCGCGCTCTCCGTGGTGGCGCGCCTGCTCGCCGCCGAGGCGCCGGCGCTGCGGATCGCGGTCGCCGCCCGCCATCCGCTCGCATTGCGCACGGCGCGCGGGCGCGCCGCGGGACGCCTGACCGAGATCGGGCCGGCCGATCTCGCCTTCTCCGCCGCCGACTGCGCCGAGTTCATGCGCCTCGCGGGTCGCGGCGAACCCGACGCCGACGAGATCGACGCTCTGATGACGGCGACCGAGGGGTGGCCGCTCGGCGTCGCGCTGGCGGTCGGGGTGGGGGAGCCGGGGAGGGCCGGGCCGTCGCGGGAGCTGGCCGACGCGTACTTCGAGGAGGAGGTGCTCGGGCCGCTGGAGGCGGACCTGCGTGAGGCGGTGGTCGCGGCGAGCGCGGCCCCCGATCTGGAGATCGCGGCCGCGGCCGGCATCGGGCCGGCGGAGGGCCTCGCCGCCGTGGCCGAGCAGCGCGGCCTGTTTCTGGCCGGCGGCGACCCGCGCGGGCGGCGGCGGTTCCATCCCCTGTTCGCAGAGTTCCTGCGAACGCAGCTCGAGCGCGACACCGCGCCCGATCGTCGTCGCGCCATCGAGGCGCAGGTCGCGGCGGCCCTCGAGGGAGCCGGCCGGGGGACCGACGCGGTGGACCACTGGGTCGCGGCCGAGGACTGGGACGCCGCCGCCGGTGCCGTCACTCGCGAGGGCCCCGGCCTCGTGCGCACCGCGCCGGAGACGGTGCGCGGCTGGCTCGACGCGCTGCCCCCGCAGTTCGCGAAACGGCCCGAGCTCAGGCTGCTGGCCGGCAGCCTCGCTACGGGTGAGGGTCGATTCGAGGAGGCGGTCGAGCTCTGCCGCGCCGCGGTGGCGGGCTTCGACGCTGCCGGTGCTCCGGCGCCGGTGCGCTTCGCCGCGCGCTTCGCGCTGGCGGACGCGTTCGTGGCCGCCGGCGATCTCCCGGGCGCGGCGGCGCTCGGCGCGGCCCTCGACGACCCCGACGCCCCAGGCGACCTTGCGGCCTGCGCGGTCGGCGTGGCGGCCGCGGCCGCAACGGCGCGCCAGGGCGCCTTCGCCGAGGCCCGCGCACTGTACGAGCGCGCGCTGGCCGACCCGGTCGCAGTCCTGCTGCGCGCCCCGGGTCCCGCCTTCGAGGCCTACTACTTCGACCTGCCGGCCGGCCGCCTCGACGACGCGCTCACGCACGCCGGTCAGGGGCTGGCGGCGCTCGAGGTCGCCGATCCATTCGGCCGCCTGCCGTACGTGCTGGGTTTCATCGCCGCGATCCACGAGGAGCGGGGCGAGGACGCCGAAGCGCTCGCCGTCGCCGCCCGCGCCCGCGACCGTGCCCGCGCCGTCGGGCTGGCCGGGTGGGTGGGTATCGGCCTCACGGTCAGGTCCGCGAGCCTCCGCGCCCAGGCCGGCGACGTCGCCGGCGCCGAGCGCGAGCTCGCCGAGGTCGGTCCCGACTGGCGGGCGTGGGGCGTGTGGGCCGTTCAGACGGCCCAGGCCTCCCTGGCCGCTGCGCGCGGCGACGCCGCGGCGTCGCGCGCGGCCGCGGAGCGAGCGCTTGCGGAGGCCGAGCGCTGGCCGTACTACGACCGCACGCATTGCGTGGCGCTGGTGGCTCCGACGCTCGCGTGGGTCGGCGAGCCCGGGCGCGCGCGTCAGGTCGTGGAAACGCTCGTCGCCGAACGTCCCGAGGGGTACTCGACCGCGCGCCTCCAGGCCGTGCTGGCGTGGCTGTTGCACGACGAGGGCGACGAGGCGGGATCGGTGCGGGCGATCCAGGCGGCCTGGGCGGAGGCCGGTGACCAGGCGCGGCACGTCGTGCGCCGGGAATGGCCGCGGGTGGAGCGCGCGCTCTGGACGGCCCTGGAGGTCGAGGCGATCGACCCGGACGCTGCGGTGGGCGCGGTGGCCGGTGCACTGCCGGGCGGCGGCGCGCTCGGTCCGTTCACCCGTCACCCCATCGCCCGGGTGCGGCGCGCGGCGCTGGTCGCGGCCGTGACCGCCGGACACCCCGACGGGCTCGAGCGCGTGTCCGAGCTCGAGGACGATCCCGATTCCGAGGTCGCGGCTGCCGCGCGCGCCGCCGCCGCGCGCCTGCGCCGAGATCCGCCGGCGCTCGCCATCCGGCTACTTGGCGGCTTCGAGGTCCGCCGCGGGGGCTGGGTCGTGGACGACGCCGCGTGGGAGCGCCGCGTGGCCCAACGCCTCGTGCGATTCCTGCTGTGCCGGGGCGATGAGCCGTCGAGCGAGGACGACCTGTTCGAGGCCTTCTGGGCGGACAAGCCGGCGTCGTCGGCGCGGCGTGGGCTCCAGGTCGCCGTGTCCGCCGCGCGTGCGGTGCTCGACCCGCCGGGCGCGGACAAAAGCCGGCTGGCGGCGGCCGAGCGGTCCTACCGTCTGATCCTGCGCGAGGTGGACCGCGTCGACGCACACGACTTCGAGCGGGCGGCCACGGTCGCCCTCGCCGCCACCGGCCAGGGCCGTCTGGCCGCGCTGGCGTCGGCGGACGCGCTCTGGGCCGGGGAGCCGCTGCCCGAGGAGCGCTACTCCGACTGGGCGATTCCCTGGCGCGAGCGGCTCGTGGACCAGTACGCGGACCTGCTGGCATCCCTCGCCGACGCGCACGCCGACGCCGGCGATCACATGGCCGGGGCCCGCGCCGCACGCCGGCTGGTCGACCTGGACCCCCTGAACGAGGCGGCCCACCGCCGCCTGATCGCGGCCTACGCCAGGACGGGTCGCCGCGGCCACGCCCTGCGGCAGTTCCTCGCCTGCCGCCGCGCGCTCGTGGCCGAGCTCGGTGTCGAGCCGGGCGCCGAAACGGCCGAGCTCCAGCGCCGCGTGCTCGCGGGCGACACCGTCTGATCGACGAACGCGGCGCGGGCGGCGCCCGGAGGCGCCGCCCGCATGCCGTCCCTCCTCGCCGTCAGTGCGCCGTCAGGTCCGCGATCAGGGGCAGCGCGAAGGCCCTGCCCACCTTGCTGTCGCGGAAGTGGACCACGGCGTGCGCCTGCTTCGCGTTCCGCGCCCGGTCGATGCAGTTCGCGGTGAGGGTCATCTTCGGCCGGAGGTTCTTGCGGATGTCCGCCAGAACGCGTCCCTCGCTGACCGCGTCGAGCCTCAACCTGAGCACGACGCCGTGCCCGGCGGAGGCGGGGGCCGACTTGACCTTCAGGAAGATCGGCTTGTTCTTGGAGTCCTTGCCGGACGCCAGCGCCGAGACCGTCCCGGCCTCACTCGACGTCACGCCGACGTTGAGCGGATTGCGCTGCTTGACTATCAGCGTCCGCCGGCCACGGTGCCTGCGCACGAGCTGGATCAGCTTCTGGTTGCGCCTGGCCGCCAGTGTGCAGTTGGGGGGCGTCGTGTCGCCGGACCCACCCCCGGTCCCGCTGCGGTTACCGATGAGCGGCACCTCGATGCTGGGTCCGCCGGCCGTGGTGGTCGCGACCCGCAGCGTGCCGCGGTCCTCGGCCTGGTTGGTCGCGGTGTAGCGAATCCTCGGGACGCACACGGCGTTCGGCTGGACGTGCGCGCACTCCTTGTCGAACGGGTCAAATGCCTCACCGCCGGGCAGGACAGTCAACCGGATGTTGGCCTCCCTGCTCGTGTTGTTGGTGATCTTGATGCTCTTGATCGTGGTTTCGCCGGACGGGGCGCTGAGCACGATCGGGTTCGGCTCGACGGTGAATGGCGCTGCCGCCGCCGCTCCGGCCGCCGGCACCAGGATGGCCGCCGCGGCGACCGGGATGGCAGCGGCGAGCCGCCGCAGGGTGATGCGCTTCATGCTTCCTCCTCTGGGGTCCGTGGCGACGCGTCCGCCTCCTCGCGGAGCCGCTGCTCGATCCAATCCGGGAGGTCCTCGAGGCCGGTCAGGGCCTCGATGTCCCGACGGACGACGTCCTCGACCGTAAGCGCCTCGGCGCTGCGCACCGTGACGACAATCGTGCGTCGCTCGTTCATGGGAGGACCGTAGAGACGGACCTTCACGCAATCCTCACGGCGCGGAGGGACGGCGCGCACCCGTTTCCGGGGAAGTAGGCTCGCCACGAGGGATTCGGGTGCCATGTCGGTCCAACTGACTCGCCGAGAGGTGCTGGGCGCCGGCGCCGCGAGCGCCGCTGCGCTCTACGGGCTGCGCCCGTCGCAGGCGCTGCACGACGCCCTCGCCGCTCCGCCGCGGTGCGGGCACCTGAGCGACATCGAGCACGTCGTGATCTTCATCCAGGAGAACCGGTCCTTCGACCACTACTTCGGGACGTACCGGGGCGTGCGCGGCTTCGACGACACCGCCGGCCGGGCCGCCTTCTCCCAGCCGGGCTACCCGGCCCCGGGCTATGGCGGACACCTGCTGCCCTTCCATCTCGACTCCCACGCCAACGGCGAGTGCACCCACGACATCACCCACGACTGGGGCCCGCAGCACCGCAGCTGGAACGGGGGCGGCATGGACGGCTTCGTGCGCGAGCACCTGGCTGCCGAGGGCATCGAGAACGGCCCGCTCACGATGGGTTACTACACGGGGGCGGACGTGACCTTCTACCACGCGCTGGCCGACGCCTTCTCGCTGTGCGACCGCAACCACTGCTCGGTGATCGGCCCGACCGACCCCAACCAGCTGTACCTCGCCTCAGCCACGCTCGATCCCGACGGGCGTCACGGGGGGCCGCTGCTGGAGACGCTGTCGAGCACTCGCGCCCAGGCCTCCGGCACGCTCACCCAGACGACGATGGCCGAGCAGCTCGAGGCGCGCGGGATCAGCTGGAAGGTCTATGCCTCGGCCGACAACTACAGCGCGGTCGGCGACACGCCGTACCCGCTGTTCAAGCAGTTCACGGCGAATCCCACGCTCGCGGCGAAGGGCCTGGCGCCCCGCTTTCCCGACGACTTCCTGGTGGACGCCTCGAGCGGG
>JAWVFS010000100.1:0-3495 GCA_033855795.1 Solirubrobacteraceae bacterium
CCGGGGTCGCGCGAGGTGACGATCTCCTTCAGCCCCGCCGCCCGCCGCGCGCGCTCGTCCGCCTCCATGGTCAGCGCCGTGTAGATCGCGTCCGCGAGCTCCTGCACGTCGAAGGGGTTGACCGACAGGGCGAATTCCCCGAGCTCCTCGTGCGCGCCGGTGTTCTCCGACAGGATCGAGACGCCGTCGCGCTCGTTGACGAGCGGCCCCTCCTTGGCGACGAGGTTCATGCCGTCGAACATCGCGTTGACCAGCAGCACGTCGTAGTGCTTGTAGGCCGCGACGGCCTCCTCGAGATCGTCCCGCAGCTTGAGCTGGATCGGCATCCAGTCCGGCGTGCCGTGGCGGTGGTTGACGACCGCGACGAGGGCCTCGATCCGCTCGAGGTACTCGGCGTACTCGGGCACGTCCGTCCGCGACGGCATCAGCTGGGCCACGAACGTCACTCGCTCGGCGAACTCCGGGTGCTGCTCGAGGAAGATGTCGAAGGCGGTGAACCCGCGCAGCACGTTCTTCGACAGGTCGGCGCGATCGACGCGCAGGATCAGGTGGTAACGCCGTCGCTGCAGGAGCTCCGCCTCGAAGTCGCCCACGCGGTCGCGCTTGGCCACCCGCTGCGTCGCGGCGTAGTCGATCGGCAGCGGGTAGGCGCGCACCCAGACCTCGCGCCCGTCCGCCCACACCGTCCCCTCGGCGAAGTCGACCTCGTAGCCCATCAGGTCGCGGCAGCACTGGAGGAAGTTGCGCCGGTAGGAGCGCGTGTGGAAGCCCACGATGTCGTTGGCGAGCAGCCCGTTGAAGATCTCGTCGCGGATCTGCCCAGGGAGCACGCGCCAGGCGTCCGACTGCGTCCACGGGATGTGGACGAAGTGATGCAGGAAGGCGTCCGGACGCGCCCGCCGCACGAGTCCGGGCAGCGTGTAGAGGTGGTAGTCGTGGACCATCACCACCGGCTCGGGAAGGCCCTCGATCTCCTCGACCACGGCACGCGCCAGATCGTCGTTGACGACGTTGTAGCCGAACTCGAACGCCTCGACCTCCTGGCGGCGGATGTCCGGAGCGTTCGACAGGTCCCACAGGTAGTGCTGGATGAACCACAGCATCGGGTTGGCGAACACGTTGTAGAAGCGGTCGTAGGCCTCCGCGTCCGAGGCCACGAACCGCACGCGATACTCACCGCCCTGGGGCGCCTGCACGAGGAACGGCCGCCCGCCGTGCTCCTCGGACTTCTCGACGTCATGCTCGCTCATGGCCGAGGCGACCCAGATCGCGTCGCGATGCGAGGCCAGCCCGGTCAGTGCGGTGACCAGGCCTCCGCTCCCGCGCTTCACGTCGGAGGCGGTGTACTCGACTGGCCCCCGATTCGAAACGAGAACCAGGGGTGGGGCGCTCTCGCTCTCCATACGAATCAGGTTACCCGGGGTGAGTCGTCAGTCATCAGACGTCAGTCGTTAGAGGCTGGGCACCGGCCCTCGCAACTGACGACTGAGGACTGACGACTGACGACTATTCGGAAACGACCGGTGCCGCGTTGTGGCCAGCGCTACGTGCGGCGCCGCCGTTCCGCTTGTACTGCTTGAGCAGCGCCGCCACGGTCTTCTCGAACGTCGGCTTGGGCCCGCGGGCGATTCTCCACGAGACCTGGATCGAGCCCGACTTCCCGCGCAGGTGGATCACGCCGCGGCTCAGCCCCGGGGCGCGGACGGCGGTCACGCCGGCGGGCACGGGCCAGCTCAGCCTGGTGCCGGAGCGCAGGCCCGTGCGCCACGACAGCGTGGCCCCGTTGGCGTTCGGCGTCAGCGTGAAGGCCACGGTTCCGACACTCGTCGGGGCCTCGCGCACGGCTACGACCCGGCCCGCCTTGAGCCACGACGGCGAGATCGCCGACATGAGCACGATGCCGTTGCCCTCCTCACGCACCAGCATGTTGCGCAGCAGCGTCACGTACTCGGCCGCCCACCAGCCGTGCGGGACGGTCGTGAGGTCGATCGTCCGGTCCGAGAACGGAAGGAGGCTGGTCTCGAACGAGGCGCCCGTCGACGTCGTGTGGGCGAGCTCGCTGTAGAAGCCGTCGACGACGTCCGCCTGCTCGTTGCGCTCGAGCTGGGTCTCCAGCACGCGGAAGCCGAGGTAGCCGTGGAGCATCTTGGGCTCGCCGTACGTGGCGATGCCCTCCCGGAACTCGCTGCGCGCGTGCGCCAGCGTGCGCGTCACGAGCGGGTCGGTGGGCGAGAACGGCTGTGCGGGATAGGCAGCCCAGTAGTTGCCCCAGTCCTGGCCGCCGCCGCCCTCCAGTGACGGCGGGATGAAGCCGCCGAGCTTCGCGGACGAGGCCCGAACCTGCGCCTGCAGGGTGCGCCGGTAGTCGACCAGGTCGCCGTTCCAGCGTGAGGCGTCGCCGCTGTGCCCGAGCCTGCGCGCCATGCCCACGGCCTGCTCGACGCCGGCGTAGGCCCAGAAGTCGTTGCCCGGCAGGTGGCCCGTGGTGACCTCGTTGTCCCCCGGCGTGGCGACCGGGAGCAGGTGCAGGGGGTCGGCCGACCGGGCGTCCTCGAACCACGTCATCGCGCGCTGGACGGCCGGGTAGGCGCGGCGGGCGAACGAGGTGTCGCCCGTTCGCTCGAGGTGGTCGCCGAACGCCCACAGCGCCTGGCCGAAGCCGTCGAGCTGGCCCGGCCGGGAGATGAAGTTGCCGGTCGAGTCCTGCCATGTGAGGAAGAACGGCAGGTTCTGGCCGGCCTGGCGGTGCAGGCCGACGACGTCGAGCGCGTGGTTCATCACCGCCCCGTCGCGCAGCCAGAAGGCGTGGTAGCGCTGCTGGTTGACCGCCTGCACCCATTCGCCGCTGGCGAGCCGGTAGCGCGGCACCAGGATGTTGTCGAGACTCGCATAGAAGGTGTTCACCACCTTCGGCTCGGGCACGTCGATGCGCATCGCACCGCGTTGGTACTGGGCCCACGCGCGGATCGTCTGGCGCAGGTAAGCGTTGAACGAGGCGTGGGCGATGCGCCCGTACTGCGGCGTGGCGGGCGGAACCGGCGTCACGGGCATCCGGAAGTCGACGTGCAGTCGCTTGCCGGGCTTGACCGTCGCCTGGAACTCGCTCAGGCCGAAGACCGTCTGGCGGTCGATCGGCAGCGCGTCGATGCGCAGGCTCTGCGCGACCCGGACACCCGGCTCCACCGGGTGGGCGTCGTAGAGCACGGACCCGTCGCGGGTGAACGCCTGGCCCGCGAAGGCGTACACCGACAGCGGGTTGAGGTCTGCCCCGGGCTGGAAGTAGAGGCCCGGCCGGTCGGGGTTCGCGGGGCGGCCGAAGCGGTAGGCGCGGTAGGTGCGGCCGTTGGGGTGCGTGACGAGCGGGGCCCCGACGTTGCGCGTGAACCCGATCACCCGAGCCGGCCGCGCCTTCGTGCCCGGGTTGAACGCCTCGACGCGGACGAAGTTCACCTGCTGGCTCGCGACCGACGCCGCGAACACGGTCAGCGTGTAGAT
>JAWVFS010000101.1:0-3178 GCA_033855795.1 Solirubrobacteraceae bacterium
CGAGAAGAGCAGCGTCTGCCGCTTGCGCGGCGTGCGCTTGACGATCCGGTCGACGGCGGGCTTGAAGCCCATGTCGAGCATGCGGTCAGCCTCGTCGAGCACGAGCAGCTGGAGGTTCTCGAGCTTGACGCTGCCGCGGGACATGAGGTCTTCGAGGCGACCGGGGGTCGCCACGACCAGGTCGGCGCGCTTTTCGCGCGCCACCTGCGGGCCGAAGCCGACGCCGCCATAGACCGCTGCGACCTTGAGGCCGCATGTCTTGGCGAGCGGCTCGAGCTCGTCGACGATCTGAAGGGCAAGCTCACGCGTTGGCGCGAGTACGAGACCCGCATGAGTCTGCGGGTGGCGGGCAAGCCGCTGGATGAGGGGAAGGCCGAAGGCAAGCGTCTTGCCGCTGCCGGTCGGCGATTGGGCGAGGACGTCGCGTCCGGCGAGCACGTCGGGAATGACGAGCTGCTGGACGGGGAACGCCGAGTCGATCCCGCGCTTAGCCAGTGCGTTTGTGAGCACCGGCAGCACGCCGAGATCGGCGAATGACTGCTTTTTCATGAAACTCCTATGCGGGGCGCCGGATGGCGCGCGCGGTGGTGCACACGCTCAGGGCCGCGCGCGTGGCGCGCGGCCCTGGAATTGTGCAGATTGTGCGCGCGTCTAAGTGCCGCGCGCTGTCCGGCCTAGATGGCCTGGACGTTTACGGCCTGCGGGCCCTTGTTGCCGGCCTGCGCCTCGTAAGAGACCTTGGCGCCTTCGGCGAGCGAGCGGTACCCGTCGCCCTGAATTGCGGTGTGGTGGACGAACAGGTCCTTACCGGAGTCATCGGGAGTGATGAATCCGTACCCCTTCTCGTCGCTGAACCACTTGACTGTCCCAGTTGCCATGTTTTTACCTCCACGGCGTTTGTGTGCTGCGAACGCGGAGATGCTTCATAGGCAAACTGCGGGCGCTACACGATTTCCGCCGGACATCGGGTCCGGCTGCTGAGTTCAAGCTAGCAGTTCTGGCGCCTCCCGTTTAAGTTGCAGCGCCCCATGCGGAGCGACTATCCCCACTTCCTGGCGATCCCCACGCGCTGGCACGACAACGACGTCTACGGCCACGTCAACAACGTCGACTACTACGCGTTTTTCGACACCATCATCAACGCCTGGCTGATCCGCGAGGGGGGCCTGGACATCCACTCCGCCGAGGCGATCGGGCTGTGCGCCGAGTCTCATTGCCGCTTCCTGGCCGCGGTCTCGTTCCCCGAGGTGGTCGAGGCAGGGCTGCGGGTCGGGCACGTCGGGCGCTCCAGCGTGCGCTACGAGATCGAGCTCTACCGCGAGGGCGGGGACGAGCCCGTCGCCGAGGGCTGGTTCGTGCACGTGTTCGTCGACCGCGGTGAGCGGCGGCCGGTGGAGATACCGGCGCGAATCCGCGAGTCGCTCGAGCGGCTCGTCGTGGAGGCGCCGGCGAAATGAACGTCCGCGGCGCGGTCCTCCGCGAGATGGGGCTCCCGGCGCCCTATGCCGAGTCTCGGCCGCTCGCCATCGAGCAACTCGAGCTCGACGGCCCCGGCCCCGGAGAGCTGCTGGTTCGCGTCGGCGCCGCCGGGCTGTGCCATTCCGACCTGTCGGTGATCGACGGCTCCCGGCCACGGGTGATGCCGATGGTGCTGGGCCACGAAGCGGCCGGCGAAGTCGTCGACAAAGGACCGCAGACGGCCGGGTTCGCCGCCGGCGACCACGTCGTGCTGGCCTTCGTCCCCAGCTGCGGGTCGTGCGGGCCCTGCCAGTCCGGCCGCGCGGCGCTGTGCGAGCCGGGCGCCGCCAGCAACACGGCCGGCTCGCTCCTCTCGGGCGAGAGGCGCTGGCATGGCGGGCTGCACCACCATCTGGGCGTGTCGGCGTTCGCCGACCACATCGTCGTCTCGGCGCGGTCGGCCGTGAAGGTCGACCCTGAGCTGCCGCACGAGATCGCCGCTCTGTTCGGATGCGCCGTCCTGACCGGTGTTGGAGCCGCGCTCAACAGCGCGCAGGTGACTCCGACCGACAGCGTCGCCGTGTTCGGCCTGGGCGGCGTGGGCCTGGCGGCGCTGCTCGGCACCGTCGTGTCCGGCGCGGCCACCGTCGTGGCGGTCGACCTGGTGCCCGAGAAGCTCGAGCTGGCGCGCGAGCTTGGTGCGACCCACGCGGTCACCGCAGGCGAGGACGCGGTCGCGGCCATCCAGGAGATCACCGGCGGCGGCGCGGACAAGGTGATCGAGACGGTCGGGAACGCCGAGGTTCTGGCCGATGCCTACGCCGCGACGCGCCGCGGCGGCACCACGGTCACGGTGGGCCTGCCGCACCCCGAGCGGATGCTGTCGATACCGGCGGTGAGCCTGGTGGCGGAGGAGCGGACGCTGAAGGGCTCGTACCTCGGCTCGTGCGTGCCGGCGCGGGACATCCCGCGCTTCATCGAGCTGTATCAGCGCGGGCGGCTGCCGGTGGACCGGCTGCTCACGGACACACTGGCGTTGGACGACATCAATCTCGGGTTCGATCGGCTTGCTCGCGGCGAGGGTGTGCGGCAGGCCGTTGTGTTCTGAACCATGCACCCCGGCCCGAGCCTTACCCGAGCTCGATGACGCTCCGGATCCCATCCTGGGCCTCCATCAGCTCGAAGCCGCGGTTGACCTCGTCCAACCCGATCCGATGCGAGATGAACGCGTCCACGTCGATGTCGCCCGCCAGGTAGCGGTCGACCAGCTCGGGCACCTGGTCGCGGCCCTTCACGCCGCCGAATGACGCGCCGAGGATCTGTCGTCCCTGGATCAGCCAGCGGGGGATCACGTCGAGGGTCTCCCCCTTGCCCGCCACGCCCGCGATCGTGCAGACGCCCCAGCCCATGCGCGCCGCCTCGACGGCCTGCTGCATCACTGACACCAAGCCGGTCGCCTCGAAGGTGTAGTCGGCACCGAAGCCGCCGGTCATCTCCACGAGCTCGGCCACGACCTCGGGGTGCGCGATCTTCGTCTCGGTCGCGCCGTGGAAGCGCGCCAGCTCGAGGCGCTCCGCGGACAAGTCGACGCAGATGATGCGGTCGGCCTGCTGCAGGCGACAACCGACGACGGCGCCGAGACCGACCATGCCGGCGCCGAAGACCACGCACGTCGCGCCCGGCTCCACCTGGGCGCGGTACATCGCCGCGCCGAGCCCGG
>JAWVFS010000102.1:0-4943 GCA_033855795.1 Solirubrobacteraceae bacterium
CAGACGATCTTCTTGTCCTTCTTGGGGTTCCAGTTGCTCGGCGAGTGCTCGACGAGGTCGTAGCCGACCGTGATCACCACGTCGGCGTCCTCGAAGCCCGCGAGCGCATAGTCGCGCGACTGCAGCCCGACCGTGCCGAGCCAGCGCGGGTCCTCGTAGTCGAGCAGGCCCTTGCCCATGAACGTCTCGGCGACGCCGATCCCGGTGGCGCGCGCGAACTCGCGCAGCGCCGCCGCCGCGCCGACGCGCGCGACGCCGTTGCCGGCCAGCACGACCGGGTTGATCGCGGAGCGGATCACGGCGACCGCCTTCAGCAGCTCCTGCGCCGAGGGCTCGGGGCTGCGGATGTTCGTGCGCGCGGGCAGCGGCGAGGCGTCGACGGTCGCCGCCATCACGTCCTCCGGTAGTTCGAGGTGCGTCGGCCCGGGCTTCTGCGCCTTCGCCACACGGAACGCCTTGCGCACCGCCTCGGGCACGATCGCCGGGGACTGCAGCCGCGCGTTCCATTTCGTGATCGGCCGGAACAGCGAGACGGTGTCGATGAACTGGTGGGAGTCCTTGTGCATGCGCTCGAGGTCGCCCTGGCCGGTGAGCGCAACGAGCGGCGCATGGTCTAGGTAGGCGTCGGCCACGCCCGTGACCAGGTTGGTGGCGCCGGGGCCGAGCGTTCCCAGGCACACGCCGGGATCGCCGGTCAGCCGCCCGTACATGTCGGCCATGTAGGCCGCGCCCTGCTCGTGGCGGACGGGGACGAACTCGATCGGCGAGTCGGCCAGCGATTGATTGAGGTCCAGCGTCTCCTCGCCGGGGATGCCGAAGACGTAGCGGACGCCCTCCGCCTGGAGGCAGTCGACGAACACGTCGGAGGCTTTGCGCGCGGCCATCGACGGGAACGTAACCGGCTACGCCGCTCCGTACACGCGCGCCAACGACTCGGCCACGCACACCGGCTTGTCCCCGCCCTCGCGTTCGAACGTCAGCTCGGTGGTGATCTGCGCGCCGCCCGGAACGTCCTCGACCGAGGCGAGCTGCATGCGCATGCGGACCTTCGAGCCGACGGGCAGCGGAGCCGGGAAGCGCACCCGGTTGACGCCGTAGTTGACGCCGAAGGCGAACCCCTCGACCGACATCAGCGAGTAGGAGAACTTCGGAGCGAGGGACAGCGTGTAGTAGCCGTGAGCGATCGTGCCCCCGAACGGCGTCTCCTTGGCGCGCTCGACGTCGACGTGGATCCAGTTGTGGTCACCCGTGACCTCGGCGAACTCGTTGATCGCCTCCTGGGTCACCTCGTGCCACTCCGACACCCCGACCTCCTCACCCTCGTGCGCCTTGAGCTCGTCCAAACCGGTCAAGGTGAGCATCTCCGTGCGTCCTCCTTCTCGTTCGCGTCGGCCGGAGCGTATCCGGCGGCGGTACTTTCGGCCGTAAGGCCGGTCGGGAGTACTAGAGTCGCGGGCGTGCCCGCCGCCACGGCCCACGAGGTGCGCAAGGCAACCGCGGTCGACGTTCCGGCACTCCGCCGAGTGCTCGCGCGGGCGTTCCTCGACGACCCCGTGGCCTGCTGGGCCTGCCCGAGCGACCGGCGTCGCCAGCGCGCCAACGAGCGCTTCTTCGGCGCCCGTACGCGCCAGCTGCTCGACCAAGAGCAGGTGTACACGACGGCCGACGCCAGTGGCGCGGCGCTGTGGGCGCTGCCCGACCGCTGGCGCATGCGCCCGCGCGACCTCCTCGGCCTGGCGCCGCTGGTGCCGACATGGGGTCGGCGCCTTCCGCGGGTGCTGCGCGGCCTCTCGCAGGTGGAGCACGCCCACCCCGAGACACCGCCGCACTTCCACCTCGCCGTCCTGGGTACCGACCCGTCACGGCAGGGCGAGGGGATCGGCTCGGCGCTGCTGGGCCCGGTGCTCGAGCTGTGCGACCGCGACCACGTGCCCGCCTACCTCGAGTCCTCCAAGGAGAGCAACATCGCCTTCTACGCGCGGCACGGGTTCCGTGTGACCGACGAGCTGCGCTTGCCCAAGGGCCCGCGCGTGTGGCCGATGTGGCGCGCCCCGCGATGAGCGACCCCCTGCTGGTCGTCGACGCTCCGTCGCTGCTGTTTCGCGCCTTCTACGCGCTCCCGGACTCGATCACGGACGCCGAGGGCCGCCCGGTGAACGCCCTACTCGGCACCACCAATCTGATCCTGCTGGAGCTCGAGCGCCGGCCGGCCCGCGCCGTGGTGTTGTGCTTCGGAGAGGAGGCAGCCACCTACCGGACCGAGCTGTACGAGCCCTACCACGCCGACCGCGAACCGCCCCCCGACGCGCTCGACGCCCAGTTCGCGGAGGCTCCCGACTTCTTCGACGCGCTCGGTTGGACCACGCTGACCGTCACGGACGTCGAGCCCGACGACGTGCTCGGGTCGCTCGCGCGAATCGAGACCGAGGCCGGCGGCGAGACCCTGATCCTCACCGGCGACCGCGACATGTTCCAGTGCGCGTCGGACTCGGTCACGGTGCTCTACCTGCGCACCGGCTCCAGGGGCGCCGACGTGGTCGACCCCGCCGAGGTGCGCAAGCGCTACGGCGTACCGCCGGAGCTCGTTCCCGACTTCATCGCGCTGCGAGGCGATCCCTCCGACGGGCTGCCGGGCGGCAAGGGGATCGGTGAGAAGACCGCGGCCGACCTGCTCGCCCGGCACGGCTCGCTGGACGGCGCCCTGGCCGGGTGGGCCGGCGAGACCCCGCGCGTCCGTGGCGCCCTGCACGACCAGGCCGACGAGCTCCGCGACTTCAAGGACATCGCCACCCTGCGTGAGCTGGACCTCGAGCGCCCGCCCGACCGCCCGACGGACTTCCGCGGCGGCGCGGCGGCGGCGCGGAAGCGCGGCATGAACCGCCTGGCCGAGCGGCTGGAGAAGCTGGCCGCCACGGCTACGGAGTGAAGCGGATGTGCATCACGTCGCCGTCGGCGACGACGTAGTCGCGCCCCTCGACGCGCAGCGTGCCGCGGTCGCGTGCCGCCGCGTAGCCGCCGGCGTCCACGAGCTCGTCCCAGCTCACGACCTCGGCCCGCACGAACCCGCGCTGCATGTCGGTGTGCACCTCGCCGGCGGCGTGCCACGCCGTCAGTCCCCGGCGCAGGTGGCGCGACTGGGCGGGCTTGGCCTCGTCGGCCGTGAAGAAGGCGATCAGGTCCAGCAGCGCGAAGGCCCCGTGCACGACCCGGTCCAGCCCGGATTCGGCGATGCCCAGCTCGGCGCGCATCGCCGCCGCCTCGTCGGCGTCGAGCTCGGCCAGCTCGGCCTCCAGCCGCGCCGAGACGGCCACCGCGCCTGCGCCGTGGGCCGCGGCGTGCTCGGCCACCGCGGGGGGCACCTCGTCGGACCCCTCGTCCACGTTCGCGACGAACAGGACCGGCTTGGCCGTGAGCGCGTGGAGGGCTCCCGGCGCGTGTGCGGCGGCCTCGGGCACCGGCACCGTGCGCGCCGGTCGGCCGGCCTGCAGCGCGGCGATCACCTCGCGCAGCCAGGCCTCCTCGGCGACCGCCGGCTTCGACCCGCCGCGCGCGGTCTTCTCGACGCGCTCGAGACGCCGCTCCGCCTGCTCCAGGTCGGCGTACACGAGCTCGGTCTCGACCGTGGCCATGTCGGCGGCGGGGTCGATGCGCCCCTCGGGGTGGACGACGCCCTCGTCGCCGTGGACCCGCACCACGTGCACGATGGCGTCGGTCTCACGAATATGGGTGAGGAACTTGTTGCCCAGGCCCTCCCCGCGGTGCGCGCCCGCGACCAGGCCGGCGATGTCGTGGAAGTCGACGGTGTCGTGGATCACCTCGCTGGAGCCGAGGACACCGGCGATCCGCTCGAGGCGGTCGTCGGCCACCGGTACGACGGCCACGTTTGGCTCGATCGTGGTGAACGGGTAGTTGGCAGCCTCGGCGCCCGCGCGCGTGAGCGCGTTGAACAGCGACGACTTGCCCGCGTTGGGCAGCCCGACGATCCCGACCTTCACGAGGCGCCGCGGGGGCTCAGATTCCGAAGCCGACCCGATGCTCGTCGGCGTCGACGTTCACGTACACCACGGTCGCGAGGTTCAGCGCCACGGTCCCATCGTCCGTGTCGAGCTCGTGCCAGCCGCCGCTCTCGAGCGCGCGGCGCAGCTTCTTGAGCTCGTCGGAGCCGACCCGCGCGGCAAGGACCTGCCCGCCCGCAAAGCCGACCGATATGCGCTGTGGACGATCCGAAGCCATGGTCAATCCTCCTCTGCCGGCTGGACGATCTCGGTGAGCACGCCCGCGAGCGCGCCCGGATGCACGAACGCCACCCGCGAGTTGCGGATGCCCACGCGCGGGGTCTGGTCGATGAGCCGCAGGCCGGCCCCGCGCAGCTCCTCCAGCGCGGCGTCGATGTCCTCCACCGCGTAGGCGACGTGGTGCAGCCCGGGGCCGCGGCGCTCGAGGTACTTCCCCACCGGCGTGTCGGGGGCCAGCGGCGACAGCAGCTCGACGTGCCCCGCTCCGACGCCGACGAGCGCCGCGTCGACGCCCTGCTCCTCGACGGTCTCGCGGTGCTGGAGCGGCATCGCCAGCGGACCCGTGTAGAGGCTCAGCGCCTCGTCCATGTCCTCGACGGCGACGCCGACGTGGTCGATCTGGGCCAGCATGCGGCCGGCAGTCTACTTCGACTTCTCGCCCGGCTCCTGATGCTGCGTGGCCGCGGCCACGCGCAGGCCGGGAAGGGGACCGCGGTCTGTCAGGGCATCGTTGCCCATCACGCGGTCGATCTCCGAGCGCTCGAGCACCTCGTTGGTCAGCAGCGACTCGGCCAGCGCGTCGAGCTTCTCGCGATGGCACACGAGGAGCTGGCGTGCCCGGCGGTGCCCCTCATCGGCGAGCTCGTTCTCCTCCTGGTCGCGGATTCGGCGCGTCATGTCCGACAGCTGGTCGCCGTCGACTCCGAT
>JAWVFS010000103.1:0-8822 GCA_033855795.1 Solirubrobacteraceae bacterium
CTTGACGGCAGGATCGCCCCCGGCCGTGAGAGCTGCGTAGGCGCGAGCTAAGACGTTCGTAAAGCCGACTCGACCTCGGACGACGGGCGGACAGCGGGCCCGAAGCCCACCGTCAGCAGCGCCCCACCGTCGGAGGCGTTCTCGGCGCGCGCGAAGCCCCCGTGCGACTCCGCCGCCTGGCGGACGATCGCCAGCCCCAGACCGGAGCCGGGCATGCGCCGCGCGCTCCCGGCCCGGTAGAAGCGGTCGAACACGTGCGGCAGGTCGACCTCGTCGAAGCCCGGCCCATGGTCCCGCACCGACAGCGTCCCGTCCCGCAGGCTCACCTCGACCGTCCCGTCGTGCGGGCTCCACTTGCGCGCGTTGTCGAGCACGTTCGATACCGCGCGGTTGATGCGATCGGGCTGGCCGCTGACGATCGTCGGCTCGAGGTCGGTCTCGAAGGTGAGGTCCCCGGCGCGGCGTCGCGCGCGCTCGACCTGCGCGGCGGCGATCTCGTCGAGCCGCACGTCGTCCACATCGGCGGTCGACCGCGGGTCGCGCGCCAGTTCCACGACGTCGCCGACCAGCGCGGTGAGCTCGTCGAGCTCCTCGACGATGTCCGCCCGCAGGCTCCGGAGCTCCTCCGACGACAGGCGGTGGGCCTCCTCGAGCGTCTGGACGTTGGCGCGCAGGCTGGCGATCGGTGTGCGCAGCTCGTGACTGGCGTCGGCGACGAGG
Source organism: Solirubrobacteraceae bacterium (assembly GCA_033855795.1). Taxonomy (GTDB): domain Bacteria; phylum Actinomycetota; class Thermoleophilia; order Solirubrobacterales; family Solirubrobacteraceae; genus JALYZC01. Next base: position 721 of record JAWVFS010000103.1, read on the forward strand.
TGGCGCTGCGCGGCGACGGAGCTCTCGAGCGCGTCGAGCGTCGCATTGAAGCTGCCCGCGAGGCGGGCGAGCTCGTCCCTGCCCTCGACCTCGAGCCGCAGGGACAGGTCGGGGTTACCGGTGAGCTTCTCCGTCCGGCGCGTGAAGCGGGCGATCGGGGCGAGGGCGGTGCGCGCGACGAACACGCCCAGCAACGCGGCCAGGGCAATGCCGCCGGCGCCCACGATCACCAGGACGATCACGAGGTTGCGCAGGACGTCGTCCTCCTCCTTGAGCGGTCGGGCGACCTGCACGGCACCCTGCGAGCCGAGCCCGACCGTCAGCACGCGCAGATGGGTACCGCGGACGTGCGTCTCGGTCAGCTCGCGACCGGTGCCGCGCCGCGCGATCGCCTTCGCGCTGGCGGACGCGGGAATGGTCGCCCCCTCGTCGGGCGGCGCCGTCACGCGCCCGGGGGGCGACACGAACTGCAGATGGCCCGAGGGGCCGCCGAAGGGCGCACGCGACGACGCCGCGGCGGCACCCTGGCCGCCGCCCGGGTCGCCGGCGGACGTGGAACCCGAAGCGTGTCGAGGCGGAGGCGAGCCTCCCGCAGAGCCGCCGGCGTTCGCCTGTGCCGTGCGCGCGCGCGTGTCGTCGCCGTCGGACCGCGGTCCGGGGCCGGTCAAGAACGGCCGCGCGCGGTCGTTGAGCGCCGCGTCCACCTGACTGTAGAGCTCCGAATGCACCGCGAGGTAGACCGTGATCGCCACGCCGATGACGGTGAGCGCCACGGCGATGCCGGCCGCGGCCCCGATGCGGTTGCGCAGGCTCATGGCTCTCGCAGCGCGTAGCCCACTCCGCGCACCGTGTGGATGAGGGGCCGGGCGCCGGCGTCCTCGAGCTTGCGCCGGAGGTAACCGACGTACACGCGCAGCGCGTTGGAGGCCGGGCCGAAGTCGTAGCCCCAGACCCGGTCGTAGATGACGCTGTGAGGAAGCACGCGCCGCGGGTTGAGCATCAGCAGTTCGAGCAGCTGGTACTCGGTGCGGGTCAGCTCGACGAACTCGTCGTTCACGCTGACGCCGTGGCGCGCGCTGTCGAGCCGCAGCTCCTCGAAGGCGAGCGCGTCGGGGTCGGCGCCGTCCCCGGTGCGGCGAAGGAGCGCGCGCACACGGGCCTTGAGCTCGTCGACGTCGAACGGCTTGACGAGGTAGTCGTCGGCGCCCGCGTCCAGACCCTCCACCCGGTCGGAGATCGCGTCGCGCGCCGTCAGCATCAGGATCGGGATGCGGTCGCCGGCGCGGCGCAGGTGCCGGCAGACCTCGATGCCGCTGAGGTCGGGCATCATCACGTCGAGGACCATCGCGTCGGGCTGGCCGGCGGCCACCTGCGCGAGCCCGGCCTCGCCGCCCTCGGCGACCTGGACCTCGTAGCCACCGAGCGTCAGCGCACGTCGCAGCGCGTCGCGCACGGCCCGGTCGTCGTCCACCACGAGGATCCTCATGGCCTCATTGTGACCGCGCAAGCGGCCCCCGTGGGCGATTCCTACACACGCCTTAGGCGGCGCCTACGTCCAGCTGAGAAACGGAACGCAGACTCCTCCTCCGTGACGACCGATCCCGGCCCGCACCTGTTCTGGATCACGAGCCGCGCCGCCGGAACGGCCGCGCTGGTGCTCGCCAGCCTGGCCGTGTGCCTCGGCCTGTTGATGAGCACGCGACTGCTGAAGCGCTTCGGCGCCCCCGACCTGCGCGTCGCCCACGAGGCGTTGTCCCTGGCCACGCTGGGGGCGATCGCCGTCCACGGCGTGACCCTGCTCGGCGACCAGTTCCTCAACCCCTCGTTCGTCGACATCAGCGTTCCGTTCGTCAGCGGCTACAAGACGGGTTGGACGACGCTCGGCATCGTGAGCGGCTGGGCACTCGCCGCGCTCGGCCTGTCCTATTACGCGCGCGCACGCATCGGCCAGGACCGCTGGCGGTCCCTGCACCGCTTCACCGCACTGGCCTGGATCTTCGGGCTGGCCCACAGCCTCGGCGAGGGCACCGACGCCGGGCAGACGTGGTTCCTCGTGATGATCGGCATCGTCGCCGGTCCGGCGCTCGTGCTCCTTCTGTGGCGGATGAGCGGCCTCGGTCACCGCCGGTCGCGCGCCCCGTCGCGGTCGCCGCAGCCGATTATGGAGGCGCGCTCGTGAGACCGGGCGTCCTGATCGCCGGCGGCGGCCTCGCCGCCCAGCGCTGCGCGGAGACCCTGCGCCGCAGCGGCGCGGAGGGGCCGATCCGCATCGTGTGCGCCGAGCCCCACCGGCCCTACGACCGGCCCCCACTTTCCAAGGAGCTCTTGCTGGAGACCGCCGGCGACGTGGTCCCGACCTTCCGCCCGGCCGAGTGGTACGCCGACAACGACGTCGACCTGCTGCTGGGCGTGCGGGCCTCGAGGCTCGATCTCCCCGACCGCACGCTCGAGCTCTCCGACGGCACGCGCGCCCGCTACGACCGGCTGCTGATCGCGACCGGAAGCCGCCCCCGCACGCTGCCCGGGCTCGCGGGTTACGCGAACGTCACGGAGCTGCGCACGGTCGAGGACGCCCGGGGCCTGCGGTCGGCCATCGAGGACGGCGCGCGGCTCGCCGTGGTCGGCGCCGGTTTCGTGGGCCAGGAGGTCGCCGCGGCCGCCCGTACCGCGGGCTGCGAGGTGACCGTGATCGAGGCGGCGCCGGCGCCGCTGTCCGGCGTCCTTGGCTCCGAGCTCGGTCACTGGTTCGCCGCACTGCACCGCGACGAGGGCGTGCACGTCCTGCTGAACCGGCGGATCGCCGCCGTACACGGCAACGGGCGCGTCGGGGCGCTGCGGATCGACGACGGATCCCTGGTCGAGTGCGACCACGTCGTCGTCGGCATCGGCGTGGCCCCAAACCTCGAGTGGCTGCGGGGCAGCGGGTTCAATACCGCCGGAGTGCCCGTGGATGCGCACGCGCGCACCACCGCGACGGACGTCTTCGCGGCCGGCGACGCGGCCGCCACCTTCGATCCGGTGCTGCGCCGCTACGTCGCCGGCGGGCACTGGGAATCGGCCGCGCGCCAGGGCGCGCAGGCCGGGCGCGCGATGCTCGGACTCCGCCCGGCGCCGGCGCCGGCGCCGAGCTTCTGGAGCGACCAGTACGGAACGCGGATCCAGCAGATCGGCCACGCCGGGCTCGCGGACGCGGTCAGCATCGACGGCGACCCGGCCGCGCGGGACTTCACCGCGATCTACACGCGCCGGGACCGCCCGGTCGCCGCGCTGCTCGTCGGCCGTCCGCACGCGCTGCCCGACGTGCGGCGGCTGATCGCCGAGCCCGCGGAGGCGGCGGCATGAGCTACGTCCCGTACATCGATGCCGCCGCCTGCGCCGCGCACGGCGACTGCGAGGTGATCGCGCCCGAGGTCTTCCGCGTCGAGGACGTGGCGGTCGTCGTCGGCAGCGCCCCCGATGAGCTCATTGTCGAGGCCGCCCGCGCCTGCCCGTCGGCAGCGATCCGGCTCGTCGACAGCGACACCGGCGCCCAGGTCTACCCGTAACAACGGTCATCGAGGACGGCCATCGGCGGGGGCAGGGTCGGATCCGCGACGAGGGACGAGAAGTCCTTCTATATGAAGGCTTTCTCGTCCCGCGACGACGTTCGGCCGACGCCCTCGTCCGCGCCCCCTCGATGACCGGCTTTCAGCGCCCGGGCAGCGCGTCGGCCACGTAGTACACATACCCCAGCCGGCCCGAGGTGAGCGGCCGGCACAGCACCGTCCGGCCGCGCCGCGCCTCCCAGCGGCGAAACCACAGGGCGATGCGAAGCGACGCCAGCCCGCACACGAGCGTCCAGCCCGCCGCGAGCAGCCCGGCCGCACCGGCCAGATGGTCGAGCACGTGCTCGCGGGGCTCGCCCATCAGGGTGAACATCACGATCAATGTGGCAGCGGCACCGACCGCGAGCAGCGCGGCGATGCCGGCCGCGGCCCAGGCCGCGCGCGACGCGGTGCTCCGTCCCGCCTCGACCTGCAGCCCGGCCGGCGGCGCCGGCGAGCGGTCGAAGATCCGCGCGTACTCCATATCGGGCTGCGTACGCAGCCCGAGGAAGGCCCGCGCCAGCGCGCCCGCCACGGTCAGGAAGAACAGCAGCGCGCACGCCCATATCTCGAGCCCGGACAGGTCGGCCGCGCCTCCGGCAAGGACGACGCCGACCGCCGCGGCAGCGGCGACCACGGCCCACGTGCGGCCGAAGCAGCGGAGCTCCCACGCCGAGGAGACCAGCGGCGGCCGCCGCCAGGAGACCTCGCCTGCATCCATGAAACGATCACGGTACCCGCGATGCCTTCCGAACCAGGACCACACCCGCTCGTCGCCCTCGTCACCGGTGCCTCCAGCGGCATCGGCGAGGCGACCGCGCGGCGCCTGGCTGGGGAGCCCGGCGCCCGCCTCGTGCTGGTGGCCCGGCGCGAGCAGCGCCTTCGCGAGCTGGCGGATGCGCTGCCCGTGCCCGCCACGTACGTCGCCGTCGACCTGGTCGAGGACGACGCCCCCGCCCGTGTGCTGGCCCACGTCGAGGAGCACCACGACCGGCTGACACTGCTCGTCAACAACGCCGGGGCCGCGTGGCGCGCGACCTTCGCCGAGGGCGGCTGGGAGAACGTGCACCGCACGATGGAGGTCAACTTCGATGCCGTCGTGCGCCTCACCGAGGCGCTGCTCCCGGTCCTGCGGGCGTCGGCGCCGAGCGCGATCGTCAACGTGGCGAGCACGGCCGGGCGCGTCGCGCGCGGGGGTTCCGCCGCCTATCGGCCAGCAAGTTCGCGTTGGCCGGATGGAGTGACGGCCTGTACGCGAAGGAGGCGGCCCACGGCGTCCATGTCGGGCTCGTGCTGCCGGGCTTCATCACCACGGAGGGCTTCCCCCAGCAGGAGCTGCGGGCGAAGCGCGCCACCGGGTGGCTCGTGTCGACTCCCGAGCGTGCGGCCGAGGCGATCGTGGACGCGGGGCTGCGTGGCCGCGCGGAGCGCGACGTGCCGCGCGGCTATGCCCTGGCCGCCGCCGCCCGCGTCCTCGTGCCCGGCCTCGTGCGCCGGGGCCTGGCCGGGAGCGCGGCCTCGGTCATGACCACGCGCACGGGCGCCGACGCGGCCGAGCGCGAGGCCGGCACGCCGGCCGCCGACTAGCTCGGCGCCGGCGCCGGGTCGGCGGACCTACGCTTGGCCCGCCGCTTGGGCTTGAGCGCGGCGAGCTCATCGCCCAGCCAGTCCATCAGTCGCGCCACATCGGGCATCTGCTCGCGGTCGGCCACGATCCCGAAGTCGAGGTGGCCGCGGTAGCTCATGACGGTGATGTTCAGCCCCATCCCGTCGGTCACCACAGAGACCGGGTAGTTCGCCTGGAGCTCGGCGCCGGCGAGGTAGAGCGGGAACTGCGGGCCCGGAACATTGGAGATCACGAGGTTCCAGGCCGGGCGGCCGGCGCGGCTTGTCGACAGCGCGAAGGTGACGCGCGCCGCGCGCGCGAACACGGCCGGTGGGATGAACTCGTTGGCGTCCTGGAGGATGGCGGCTGGAAGCGCCCGGTGACGAGCCTTCATGTCGCCCATCGCATCGTGCGTGCGCAGCAGGCGGTCGATCGGGTCGGCGACGTTCGTGAACAGCGGCGCGCTCATGAGCTGGATGCGGTTGCCGTACGTGCCGACCTCGTCGTCGGTGCGCACCGACACGGGGATCTGGGTGACGAGCGGCTCGTCGAGCAGCTCGCCGTGCTCGATCAGCCAGCGGCGCACCGCCCCGGCGCAGATCGACACGATCACGTCGTTGACCGTGGAGCCGTGCTCGTTCTTGGCCGCCTTGACGTCGTCGAGCGAGAGCTGCCCGAACACCACGCGCCGATGCGGCGACACGCGCCCGTTGAACGACGTCTTGGGCGCCACCAGCTTGTGGCGGTCCACGATCTCGTCGCCGCCCCCGCCGACGGCGCGTTGCACCGACGAGGCGATGCGCCCGAGCACGCCCGCGCCGGGCAGCGTCGCGAGCGGCGTCTCGTCGAGGTTGGGCAGCGTCGCCGGCAGCGCCCGCAGGACGCGCAGCGGGTACCGGGGCAGCCCGAGCAGTCCGCGACCGAGCATCCCGAGGTCGCTCGGCTCGCCGTCGTCGGAGAAGCGCACGTCCCTCGGGACCTCGCGGCCCTCCGGGGAGAGATCCAGGAGCGCGCCCATGATCTCCGCTCCCGACATGCCGTCGATGACCGAGTGGTGGATCTTCGTCATCACGGCCTTGTGCCCGCCCTTCAGCCCATGGATCAGGTACAGCTCCCACAGCGGGTGCGCGCGGTCGAGCGGTCGGGACACGATGCGCGCCACCTGCTCGGCGAGCTGCTCGTAGGTGCCCGGCGGGGGCAGCGCCAGCTCGCGCACGTGGTACTCGAGGTCGAAGTCGGGGTCGTCGATCCAGTAGCCGTAGTCGAGGCCGAGCGGGACCTGTGCGAGCCGCCAGCGCAACGGCGGCACGAGCGGCAGGCGCTCGACGAGCAGGTCCTGCAGGTCGGCGAACTCGAGCGAGCCGGTCGGCGACGTCGACGGGTCGACGACGGCCACGCCGGCGACGTGCCCGTACTGGCGCGGAGTCTCCAGCGCGAGGAACTGGGCGTCGAGGGCGGTGAGCTGGCGCATGTCGTCCCGTCAACCAGAGACGATACCCGGGCGCAGCCAACCGGCGACTTACTCAGCGCTTACACGGACGGGGTTTGCTGCCCGCGCGGTCGTGCTCTTCCTACTCGCCAATTTGATCGTGGCCGCGGCCGCCGTCCGTCTGGTCGCCGTGCTGCCGCTGCGTGGCGGCCTGGATCGTGCGCTCGCGGCCGCCACACTCGCGGCGACGCAGATCGTCGCCTCGCTCCTGATCGCCGGGACCGTTCTCCAGTCGCTGACGCCGGGCACCGTACTCGTGCTCAACGCGGTGGTCGCCATCGCCGTCTTCGGGGCCACGATCCGCCTGACGTCGCGGGTCCGGCTCCGCTCGCTTCGCCCCTCGGCGTCCGCGCTGTGGAGCGAGCTGAGCGCGCGCCCCTGGGCGATGGCTCTCGTCGTCGTGGCGGGGCTCGCGCTGCTCTGGCGAGTCGTGATCGCGTACGCCCTTCCCCCCTACGGCTACGACTCCCTGGCCTACCACCTGCCCACGGTGGCGGGGTGGCTGCAGTACGGGCACATCGGAACCGCGCACCTGCACATCTACTCGGCGTCGTTCCCGGCGAACGTGGAGCTGCTCTTCACCTGGGTCGCACTGTTCCTGAAGAACGATCTGTGGATCGGCACGGTGCAGATCCCGCTGGCCGTGATGGGCGCCGCGGCCGTCGTGGGATTCGCGCGCTTCGCCGGAGTGCGCCGCCCGGCGGCCGTCGCGGCAGGCGCCCTGTTCCTCCTCAGCCCGATCGTGCTCACGCAGTCGTCGTCCAACTACGTGGACCTGGGCGTGGCGGCGCTCTTCATGGTGGGGATCTACTTCGTCCTGCGAGCGTTCCCGCCCGCGGCCTGGGGGTCCGAGACCGACCGGACGTGGTCGCCGACCCACCTCGTGCTCGCAGGCTGTGCCGCCGGCCTCGCCGTGGGCGCCAAGCCGGTCGGGCCCCTGCTCGGGTTCGTGTCGCTGCTCTGCTTGATGATCGGCCTGGTGGTCGCCAAGCGCCGATTCGGCCTCGGTGCAGACCGCCCGATCGTCTACGTCCTGCTGCTGCTCGTGCCGATCGTCTGCCTCGGCTCCTTCTGGTACGTGCGCGACCTGGTCGAGTTCTCGAACCCCGTGTATCCGGGGAGCGTCAAGCTGCTCGGATACACGGTGTTCGACGGGCCGGGCATCACGCTGCTGCGCCTGCCCACGGGGTCGGGTCCTTCGGCCATCGTCCATTCCTGGGGCTACGACCTGACGCGGGTCTTCAATCACAGCTCCGGCCGATGGGACCGGGCGGACGAATACGAGGGTGGCATGGGCCTCGTCTGGCTGGTCCTCGGCCTCCCGCTCCTGATCCCATTCGTCATCGGAGCGTGGAAGCGAAACCGCATGCTGTTCTGGACCTTCCTGGTGCCACTCGGCGTGCTGTTCGCGATCCAGCCCTAC
>JAWVFS010000104.1:0-3029 GCA_033855795.1 Solirubrobacteraceae bacterium
GCAGGCGGCATCGACATGACCTTCCGCGAGCCGCTCGGCGTGGTCGGCCTGATCGTTCCGTGGAACTTCCCGCTCGTGATCGCCGCATGGAAGGTGGCGCCGGCGCTGGCGGCCGGCAACACGATCGTGCTCAAGCCCGCCGAGCTGACCCCCCTGACCGCCGTACGCCTCGAGGGCATCGCGCTCGAGGCCGGCCTGCCCGAGGGCGTGCTCAACGTCGTCGTCGGCCCGGGCAGCGTGTGCGGAACGCGGCTGGTCGAGCACCCGGACGTGGCCAAGATCGCGTTCACCGGCTCGACCGAGGTCGGCCGCGGGATCGCGGCCGGCGCCGCGGCCACGATCAAGCGCGTGACCCTCGAGCTCGGTGGCAAGTCGGCGAACGTCGTCTTCGCCGACGCCGATCTCGAGCGGGCGGCCGCGGCCGCGCCGATGGCGGTGTTCGGCAACGCCGGGCAGGACTGCTGCGCGCGCTCGCGCATCCTCGTCGAGCGGCCGGCCGTCGATCGCTTCCTCGAGGCGCTCGAGGAGCACGTCGAGGCGCTGCGCGTCGGCGACCCCCTCGACGAGGCGACGCAGATGGGGCCTTTGATCTCCGCCGACCAGCGCGAGGCGGTCGCCTCCTACCTGGACGGCGACGCCCCGATCGCGATCCGCGGCAAGGCGCCCGACGGCCCGGGGTTCTGGATGGCGCCGGTGGTGCTCTCGCCGGTGTCCAACGACGACCGTGCGGCCCGTGAGGAGATCTTCGGTCCGGTGGCCTGCGTGATCCCCTTCTCCGACGAGGCCGAGGCGGTGGCACTCGCCAACGACACGATCTACGGCCTGTCGGGCTCAGTGTGGACACGCGATGGCGCCAAGGCGCTGCGCGTGGCACGCGCGGTGGAGACGGGCGTGATGTCGGTCAACTCGAACACCTCGGTGCGGGTCTCCACGCCCTTCGGCGGCTTCAAGCAGTCGGGCGTGGGCCGCGAACTGGGCCCGCACGCGCTCGAGCACTACTCGGAGGTCAAGACTGTGTATTACGCAACGGAGACGAGCTGATGGCCGGCCGCCTCGAGGGCAAGGTCTGCGTCATCACCGGCGCCGCCAGCGGAATCGGCGCCGATGCCGCGCTGCGCTTCGCCGAGGAGGGCGCTCGGGTCGTGGGCGTCGACCTCGCCGACGTCCGCGGCGTGGACCTGTCGATCGTGGCCGACGTGAGCGACGAGGAGGCCGTCGCCCGGCTCTACGGCGAGACGCGCGAGCGCTTCGGCCGCGTCGACGTGCTGTTCAACAACGCCGGCATCAACCCGACCGACGACACCTCGGCGCTCGACACTCCGCTCGAGGTCTGGGAACGCGTCCAGCAGGTCAACCTGCGCAGCGTCTTCCTGTGCTGCAAGCACGGCATCCCGCACCTGCTCGAGGGCGGCGGCGGCTCGGTCATCAACACCGCCTCGTTCGTCGCGCTGATGGGCGCGGCCACGTCGCAGATCTCCTACACGGCATCGAAGGGCGGCGTGCTCGCGCTGTCGCGCGAGCTCGGTGTCGAGTTCGCGCGTCGCGGCGTGCGCGTGAACGCGTTGTGCCCGGGCCCCGTGGCGACGCCGCTGCTCATGGAGCTGTTCGCCTCCGACGAGGAGCAGGCGGCGCGCCGCATGGTCCACGTGCCGATGGGCCGGTTCGCGGAGGCGCGCGAGATCTCCAACGCGGCGCTGTTCCTCGCCAGCGACGAGTCCTCCTACGTCACCGCCTCGACCTTCCTCGTGGACGGTGGGCTGAGCGGCGCGTACGTCACGCCGCAATGAAGTCGCTGGTCGCTGGTCGCTAGTCGCTAGACCGAGGTCCCGACCCTCGCACTGACGACTGACGACACGACTGACGACTGACGACTGACGACTGACGACTGGCGACTGACGACTGGCGACTCGTCTACCGCACGACCTGCGTTTCGTAGCCCGCCGCCTCGAGCGCCGCCTCGATCGCCGCGGCGTGCTCGTGGCCCCGCGTCTCCAGCACCAGCTCGACCGCGGTCTCGCGCACGTGGAGGTCGAGTCCCTCGCGCACGTGGGAGACGTCGACGAGGTTCGCGCCGGTGGCGGCCACGTGGCCGAGCAGCTGCGCCAGGCCGCCCGGGCGGTCGGAGACCCGGGTCAGCAGGACGACGCGACGGCCCGACTCGGTCTCGTGGCGGCGGGCGATCGCCGCCAGCAGCCCGGCGTCGACGTTGCCCCCCGACAGCACGGCGACGGTCGTCCCGCCGGCGGCGGGTTCCACGCGACCCTCGAGCAGCGCGGCGACGCCCACGGCCCCCGCGCCCTCGACGACCAGCTTCGCGCGCTCGAGCAGCACGACCATCGCCTCGGCGACGGCGTCCTCGCCGACGGTCTCGACCCCGTCGAGCCAGCGTTGCGCCAGGCGCAGCGTGAGCTCGCCCGGCGCCTTGACGGCGATCCCGTCGGCGATCGTCAGCGCCGAAGCCGCCGGAACCGGCACGCCCCGTCGCAGCGACTCGGCGAACGGCGCGCAGGCCTCGACCTGTACGCCGACGACCTCGACGTCGGGGCGCGCGGTCTTGACCGCGATCGCGACGCCGCAGGCCAGGCCGCCGCCGCCGACGGGGACGATGACCTTCGCGAGGTCGTCGACGTCGTCGAGCAGCTCGACCCCGAGCGTGGCCTGGCCGGCGATCACGTCGAGGTCGTCGAAGGGGTGGACGAAGGCCAGCCCGCCCTCGCGCGCGCGTTCGCGCGCGGCGGCGATGCAGTCGTCGACCGTGCCCGCCACGACGCGGACGTGCGCGCCGAGGTCGGCCGCGGAGTCGGCCTTGGCGATCGACGAGCCCTCCGGCATGAACACCTCGCACCGGACCTCGCGCGCCTGCGCGGCGTAGGCCAGCGACTGGGCGTGGTTGCCGGCGCTCCCGGTGACGACGCCGGCCGCACCGGAATCGCCGAGCGCCGCGAGCTTGGCCAGAGCGCCGCGGAGCTTGAACGAGCCGGTGCGCTGGAGGTTCTCGGCCTTGAGGGCCACCGCCGGCGCCCCGCAGC
>JAWVFS010000105.1:0-3196 GCA_033855795.1 Solirubrobacteraceae bacterium
TCTCCGTCGCGCAGCAGCGTGAGCTCGGCGGCGCGGGGGACGCTGGCCTGCAGGAGCTGGCCCTCGGCCCACGGCGACTCACCGCCCATCGGCACCGCCTCGGGACCGCGCGTCCCGAACGCGAACCCCTGCGCCGGCGCGAACGAATCCATCGCGAGGTAGCAGCGGCCGGCGCGCAGCGCGGCGTAGACCGCGTCCCGGTCGGCCACCGCCTCTCCGCGACGCGGACGGTCGAGAAGCACGTGGGTGCGCAGGTGCGAGAACGAGCGCCGGTAGGACATCAGGCGCAGCGGAACGCGGCCGGCCACGCGCACCCCGATCTGGTGGGCGTCGACACCGCCGATGGCGACCACCGGCCGCCGCGCCACGAGCGCGTCCCAGCCGCGGAGATTGCGCTCCGGCGGCCCGGTCACGATGCGCTCGGGCCGTGCGACGAAGCGCGCGATGTCGGGCACCGACGCGAGTCCCTCGACCGTGTCGGTGACGAAGCTCCACAGCTCGATGCCGGTGTAGCCGGGCGCCTCGAGGTCGTCCCACGGCATTCCGGGTCCCACGCGCTTGAAGCGCACCGAGCCGCTCGAGAACGGATGGGCGAGGAATCCGAACCCCCCGGCCTCGGCGACGGCGGCCACGACCTCGGCGCCGGTCAGGCCGTCGTGGTCGATCTCCTCGTCGATTCCGAAGGCGAGGTAGTGGTTGCCGTTCTTGGGGGACACCTCCTCGCCGACGCACACCAGGACCGACCCGTGGTAGCGCTCGGAGCCGCGCCGACGGGCCTCGAGCGAGTCGTGGTCCGTCAGCAGCACCGCGTCGACGTCCGCGCGGGCGGCCTGCGCGGCGATCTGCTCCACGGTGCCCGTCCCGTCGGAGTGCACCGAGTGGGCGTGGATCACGCATGTGACGTCGGTGACCGGCACTCCCGTGAACCGTAGACGGGCGGGTCGACCGCCGTAGACTGCGGTGGGTGCGGGACCACATCGACGGCCGACGAGTGATGGTCACCGGCGGTGCGGGCTTCCTCGGCCGCCCGCTGTGCGAGCGTCTGGAGGCACGCGGAGCGAGCGTGTTCGTGCCGCGCCATGCGGACTTCGACCTGACGGACCCGCGCGACGTCGCCCGCGCGTTCGACGTGGCCGCGCCGGACACCGTGATCCACCTCGCCGCCGAGGTCGGGGGGATCGGCGCCAACCGCGACAACCCGGGCCGCTTCTTCTACGCCAACATGGCGATGGGCCTGCACCTGATCGAGGAGGCGCGTCGCCGCGAGGTGGCCAAATTCGTACAGGCGGGGACCGTATGCGCCTATCCGAAGCTCACGCCGGTCCCGTTCTCCGAGGAGCAGCTTTGGGACGGGTTCCCGGAGGCCACGAACGCGCCCTACGGCGTGGCCAAGAAGGCGCTCCTGGTCATGCTGCAGGCCTACCGCGACCAGTACGGCCTCAACGGGATCTACCTGCTCCCGGTGAACCTCTACGGGCCGGGCGACAACTTCGACCCGCGGTCCAGCCACGTGATCCCCGCGCTCATCCGGCGCTGCGAGGAGGCGCGCCTGGCCGGCGCGGAGTCGATCACGTGCTGGGGCACCGGTCGCGCGTCGCGGGAGTTCCTCTACGTCGAGGACTGCGCCGAGGCGATCGTGCGCGCCACCGAGCGTTACGACGGTCCGGAGCCGGTCAACGTCGGGTCCGGCGAGGAGATCACGATCCGCGAGCTCACCGAGCGGATCGCGGCGCTCACCGGATTCACCGGCGCGCTCCTTTGGGACGAGCGGCAGCCCGACGGCCAGCCGCGCCGCCGGCTCGACACGTCACGCGCCCGGGACTGGTTCGGCTTCGAGGCGATCACCCCGCTCGACGACGGACTGCGCCGCGCGATCGACTGGTTCCGCGCCCATGTGCGCGACTCCGGCGCCCGCACCGCGGCGCTACGCTAGCCGCGAGTCCAACCGGAGGGAGCACATGGCCGCGATCGAGAGTCCGGAGAAGGTCGGGATCCGCCCCGTTCACGAGTTCGACGAGGCGCAGGCGACGTGGCCGCGCGGGAACCGCGCGGCGGCGCTGCGCGAGGCGGCCGGCGACTTCCGCGCGCGGTTCAAGGGCCAGGGCGAGGTGCTTGCGATCCGCACGATCGACCTGGTGTCCGCGGGCTACCCGGCCACGTTCGCCTTCCACGGCGCGGCGCGCGGCCTCAACCCTTACGTGAACATCCTCAACCGCCTCGTCGTGATCCAGTTCGAGGACTTCGAGGGCGCGCGCCGGACGATGGTGTGGGAGCCCACGATCCCCGAGGGCTCGGCCGAGGCGCCGTTCTACGAGCAGTTGCTCGAGCGCTTCGGCGAATGGGTGTCCTACAAGCTGCTGACGACCGAGTACCACACGGTCGAGCAGGCGCTGGCCGTGACCGGGCTGACCCCACACGACGTGGACTTCGTCTCCTTCGACCACCTGCACGTGCAGGACCTGCGCATCACGATGGGCACCACCGAGCCGATCCCCGGCGAGAACGAGCCGCGCGCGCCGTTCTTTCCCAACGCGAAGTTCGTCTTCCAGCGCAAGGAGGTCGATACCTTCAAGGCGGTCCACCCGACGCAGTGGGCCTGGTATGTCCCCGGCGGCATGAACGACGTGATCGAGGACAACCTCGTGCTCGTGGACGGTGACGTCGAGCTCGGCGTCGGCTGCGCGCTCGTCTTCACGCCGGGGCACACCGACGGCAACCAGTCGCTGTGCGTCAACACGCCCGACGGCATATGGGTGTCGTCGGAGAACGGCGTGGCCGCCGATTCCTGGCACCCGCACCTGTCGAAGATCCCCGGGGTGCGCAAGTGGGCGGAGTTCTTCGGGCGCGAGGTGATCATGAACGCCAACACGCTCGAGGACTCGGTCGACCAGTACGACTCGATGATCAAGGAGAAGGCCCTCGCCGACGTCAACCGCCGCGACCCACGCTGGCTGAACGTGTTCCCCTCCAGCGAGCTCGCCTCGCTGCGCCGCCAGTGGCCGATCGTGCCGACCTTCGTGTACGGCGGCATGAACTACGGCCGCATCGAGGCGCCCGCGGGTTCCAACGGCAGGCCCTAGATGGTCTGCGCGCTTGGCCGACGACGAGCGGCTGAGCGTGGGTCGCTCGCGGTGCATCCGACGACACGAACTGCGTCCCGTCGGTCCCCCTCAGCGGGCGTACCTCGACGCAGTTC
>JAWVFS010000106.1:0-6671 GCA_033855795.1 Solirubrobacteraceae bacterium
GGTCGTGAAGTGCTCGGCGGCCTCTATTCCCTCGCGCAGGGACTCGATCGCCGCGGGCTGGTCGGCGGTCGGGTTGTAGGCGGCGTCGAGCTTGAAGGGAGGCACGGGATGAGGGTAGCGACCGTGCCCGGCGGCCTATGCGGAACGCCCACGAGACGCGCCCGCCACAGCCGCAGCAGCCGCGGCCCGAGTCGGAGCGCGAGTGCGTCGAAGAGGCAGTAGCCGGCGGCGATCCCGCTCGGCGGGTTGCCCGCGGGCAGCGCGAAGTTCGGGCCCAGCTCGGCCCACCGCCAGGTGCCGACCGCCGTCCCGTAGAGCTCGAGCAGCGCGACACACGCGAACATGCACGCGTACAGCGTGGGCACCCGGCTGCGCAGGAGCAGGACGCCGAGCAGGCTCATGCACAGCGCGCCGGCCAGGTCGGTGCGGGTCATCACCGTCACGCCGGCCAGCGCCCAGGCGCCGCCGACCGCCAGCGCGCCGCGCGTCAGCGCGCGAGCGTGATCGCGGACGAACGAGCTGCGCGCCAGCCGGAGCCCGGCGAGGTAGACGAGGCCGTGGCCGGGCGGCACGAAGGCGGGAAGGTCGTGGCGGCGGTACGTGTACCACTGGAAGACCTGCGAGCCGACCACCTCGCCAACCGTCGCGACAAGCACGAGCGCGGCGACGCGCGCGCGGTCGAGCGGGTCGAGCCCGCGGCAGGCGAGCAGCAGAGCTCCCCACGTCACGGCGCCGAGCGCCGCCTCCCCCACGGGGTCGACCCCGCGGTCCACGAGCAGCGCGGCGGCGATGTAGGCGGCCGTCGCGAGGGCGAAGCCGCCGGGGCTGGCGAGGGCCCGGCGCATACGTGCCGTGCCTGCGCGAGGGCTCGGTAGGCGGATCATCGGCGGACGAATGTGCGAGAGCTCAATTGCCATGCGGGAAGGATTCTTCCTGTTCCGGCGTCTACATTGGGTTGATGGGCCGCCTCGTCATGTTTGCGTACGTGCTTCTGGCCGGGCTCGCTACGCCGGCGCTGCTGTTCGCCGCCGGCGGCGGCGAGGGCACGTCACCGCCCGGGGCGACGGGCGCCCAGGCGACCGACCCGGGCACTCCCACCCCGGCCGCGGCCCCGACCACCACCACGCCGCCGCCCGCTCCGCCGCCTGCCCCGGCCGCCGCCGCCCCGGCTCCGGCCGCGCCCACCCCCCAGGCGGCGCCCGCCGCGGCCGCTCCACCGGTCCGGGCACACCCAAGGCGCACGTCAGTCCTCGCCGCGGCGCAGCCGGTCAAGGTGCGCGCCGTCGCCCGCGCCGCCGGCGGCGACACGATCAGCGACTTCAAGTTCACGCCCAGCACGATCACCGTGACCGCGGGCGAGAGCGTCACATGGACGAACAACGGTCCAACCGGACACTCGGCCACGGCCGACGACGGATCGTTCGACACGGGCGTCCTGCGGAAGGGCACGAGCGGCTCGCACACGTTCACCCAGGCCGGCACCTACACGTTCCACTGCACCCCGCACCCGTTCATGACCGGCAAGGTCGTCGTGGTGGCGGCCTCCTCCGGCGGCGGCAACAGCGGCGGATCGAGCTCGGCCAGCGGCTCGGGCTCGAGCGCCGGCGCAGCCGCCGGCTCGGGAGCCTCGTCGTCGGACACCGGAAGCTCCGCCGCCGACAGCGCCAGCTCCTCGAGCTCGAGCCTGCCGAACACGGGCGCGGATGTCGGCGCCGTGGCGCTGCTCGGGGCGATCCTGGTCGGCGGGGGCATGGTGCTGCGGCGCCGCGTCGCCGAACACGGCTGACGAATCCTCCGGCCCAATCGGGGTAAGGCCAGGATATGGCCAATTCACGGAAATCCCGTCTGGGCTCGGTGCTGGCGAGCGCCCGCGGTGCGTTGAGCATGGTCGAGGCGGCCGCCGAGGACTCCGTCGCCGCCGTCGACCTGTTCGGCCTGACCGACGCGGAGGGACCGCCGGCCGACCCCTTCGCCGCGCGTAGCCCCGACTACATCCGCGCCACGCTGCCCACGCTGCGCGCGATGTCGAACGTGTACTTCCGAGCCGACGTCTCCGGGCTGGACCGGATCCCGGCCGAGGGGCCCGTCCTGCTCGTGGGCAACCACTCCGGCGGCACGATGATCGCCGACACCTTCGTCTTCGCCCAGGCCTTCTACGAGCGCTTCGGACCGGACCGCCGGTTCCACCAGCTGGCGCACGACCTCGTGTTCCGGGTGCCGGGCCTCCGCACGCTGGTGCAGCGCTACGGAACGGTGCCCGCATCGCCCTCCAACATGCGCCGGGCGCTCAACCAGGACTCCGCACTGCTCGTCTATCCGGGCGGCGACGAGGAGAGCTTCCGGCCGTCGTGGGAGACCAGCAACGTCGACTTCGCGGGCCGGACCGGGTTCGCCAAGCTCGCGCTCGACCTCGGCGTTCCCATCGTCCCGATCGTCGCCCTGGGCGGGCAGGAGACCGGGCTCTTCCTCGGCCGGGGACGGCGCGTCGCGGACGCCCTGTCACTCGATCGGCTGGCGCGCCTGAAGGTGCTGCCGCCCGTGGTCGGCCCGCCGGTGGGCCTCACGGTCCTCGACTTCCCGCTTCGCTTCCCCCTCCCGGCGAAGATCGCGATTCGGGTCATGCCGCCGATCGACCTGCGCGAGGAGCTGGGACGCAAGCCCGACGTGGAGGAGGGCTACCGCCTGGTGACGAGCCGGATGCAGCGAACGCTGACCCGGCTCGCCACCGACCGTACGCTTCCGGTCGTCGGCTAGCTGATCGACGCCTGCGGGTCGTCGGCCGATCCTATGCGCATACAGAGCGCACACATATAGGTCTGGAACCGAGTCTCGCGCCACCCTGCGGCCAATAGGTCGTCGTTGGGCTGCGATTCAGACTGGCGATTGCACGTTTCGCAGACGAAACGGGGGTACGGCTCACCCGCGATCTGGAGCAGTGACATTGCCGGGCCTTGCTGCACCCTCGAAGGCAGAGCCAAGCGCAAGGCAGAGGGCACGTTAGAACCCCACGGCGGCGCAACCAATTGTACTCCTGACCCCAAGACCTAGCCGGGCCGGCCCGGGCGCAGAAGCAGCAGATGCTCGGCGCTGCCCGCGCCCTCCTCGCGCTCGATCGCCAGCCCGGCAGCCGCGACGAGCTCCCGCACGCGTGTGGAGGTGCGCGGGTAACGTCGCGCGGCGCGCCGCCGCTTCGCCGGGAGCAGTGCATCCGGCAGGACCCCGACGACCGCCGCGAGCGGCCGGTGCCCGCGAGTGTCGAACTGGAGCATCGCCCGGGCGTCGGGAAGCAGGACCCGCGCAACCTCCGTGAGGATCTCCGACAGCACCGCCTCGTCCGCCACGTGCTGCAGGACGAGGTGCGAGAGCACGAAGTCGAAGCTCGCATCGGGGAAGGGACGGAGGTCGCGCCCGGACGTGACGGTCAGCGTGACGTTGCCCGGGAGGCCGCGAGCCCGGGCGCGCCGCACCATCTCGGCCGAGACGTCCACGCCGTCCACGCGCGCGAAGTGGTCCGCCAGGTGGACCGTCGAGCGGCCGATGCCGCAGCCGATCTCGAGCGCTCGCTCGCGCCCGACGGCGTCGCCGACCCATGTCATCAGCCACTCGACGTGGGCGGCTCCGACCGCCACGAAGGCCGCCTCGTCGACCCCTGAGCCCAGACTGGGATCGATCGAGGCCAGTGCGTCGCTGCGCGCGAGCCGGTCCCAGTCCTTCCCCATGCGCTCGGCGTGGTTCGGACCCACGGCGAGGGTCGGCTCAGCCCGCCGAGAAGCTCAAAGGCCCAACTCGCGGGAGTAGGTGTCGCGGTAGTCCTGGCGCGCCTGGAGCACCCGGTCGACGTAGGCGCGCGTCTCCGAGAACGGGATGTCGGACGCGCGGAAGCCGACGCGTCCGCGGCCGGCCGAGCGGATCCAGCCGTCGACGTTGGTCTCGCCGCCGTTGTAGGCGGCCAGGGCGAGCGTCGCGTTGCCGCCGTAGCGATCGAGCAGGTAGCGGAGGTAGTAGGAGCCGTAGGAGATGTTCGTCTGCGGGTCGGAGAGGTCCCCGACGGTGAACGCCGTGCCGCCCGAGCGACGGGCGATGAACCGGGCCGTGTCGGGCTGGATCTGCATCAGGCCCTTCGCTCCGGTCGACGAGTCGCGCGCATCGAACTTCGACTCCGCGTAGATGACCGCCGCGATCAATGCCGGGTCGAGGTGCTTGCGCGCCGCCTGCTGCCGGATGATGTCGTCGTGGCGCAGCGGCAGCGTGATCTCCTTGACCGCGTGGTGGAGCACCGGGTAGAGCAGAACCCCGGCCAGGCCCAGCGTGGTGATCGCGACGACCGCCGCGACGAGGCGCCGGCGCCTCACGTGCGCGCGCGACGTGGTCCGGCGCGGCGCGGCGCGCCGCGCGCGGGGTTTGGCCCCAGCCGGAGCGGTCGCGCGCCGGGTGCTCATGCGTTCACTCTCTCAAGGATCGCCGACAGCTTGTGCTCCAACTCCTCCTCGGTTCCGGAGTTTGCGACCGCGAACGTCGCGCGCTCGGCCTTCTCGGCCTGGGCAAGCTGGCGCGTCGTGCGCTCGTCGACCGCCGTGTGGCCGCGGGCGGCGGCGCGCTCCGCGCGCACGGGCTCGTCGGCCACGACGGCGATCGTAGCGTCGAATACGCCGTCCATGCCGGCCTCGAACAGCAGCGGGACCTCAACCACGGCCGCGGGCGGCACCGGCCGGCGCGCCCCGACCTCCTCCCGCCACGCGGCCACGCGTTCGCCGACGCGCGGCCACAGCAGCCCCTCGAGCCAGGCGCGATCGGCGTCCGAGGCGAAGGCGCGTGCGGCGACCGCGTCGCGGTCGACCGCCCCGTTCGGGGCGACCTCGTCCCCCCAACGCTCGACGACGGCGTCACGCACCGCGCCGGACCCGTACAGCTCGTGAACCACCGCATCGGTGGAGAGTGTCGCCGCTCCGAGGCGCTCGAGCGCCTCCAGCGCGGTGGACTTGCCGGCGCCGATCCCACCGGTGAGGCCGATGAAGGGCACCACGGTGCCGCCTCGCCCCGCCCGGTCGGCTAGGCCGGCTGGTCGGAGGGCGCGTCTTCCTGCGCCGCGGGCTCGGCCTCCGGGTCGCCGTTGGCCGGCGGCGGGGCCGGCTCGGCGGACTCGGCCTGCGCGGCCGGTTCAGTCGGCTCGGCCTCCGGCGGGGCCTCGGCCTCACCCTCGGCCGGCGGCGGGACGTCGCTGCCCGTGAACACATCCTCGGACAGCTCGAGCTCGGGCACGTTGTCGAGGTCGCCGGCCCCCTCGGGCGCGGCGTCGGCGGCCGCGCCCTCCTCGGGCTCGAGCTGGCGCAGCGGCAGGTTCTGCCCCTCGACGCGCTTGATGGACAGCGAAAGGCGACGCCGCTCGGAGTCGATCTCGAGGATGCGGACCTTCACCGTGTCGCCCTGCTCGACGATCTCCCGCGGATTCTCGATGTGGTGGGGCGCCAGCTCGGAGATGTGCACGAGACCCTCGACGCCGTCGAGGATCTCGACGAACGCGCCGAAGGTGACGACCTTGGTGACCTTGCCCTCGAGCTCGTCGCCCACGTTGTAGGTGTCGACCACCCGCTGCCACGGGTCCTCCTGCGTCTGCTTGAGGCCGAGCGAGATGCGCTGGCGATCGCGATCGATGTCGAGCACCTTGACCGACACCGTGTCGCCGATGTTCAGGATCTCGCTCGGGTGGTTCACGTGCGACCAGGAGAGCTCGGAGATGTGGATGAGGCCGTCGATGCCGTCGAGGTCGACGAACGCGCCGAAATCGACGATGTTCGAGATCTGGCCCTCGACGACGAGGCCCGGCTGGAGCCGGTCGAGGATCTGCTGGCGGACCTCCTTGCGCTCCTCCTCCAGCACCGCGCGGCGCGAGAGGACGACGTTGTTGCGCGAGCGGTTGAGCTCGATCACCTTGCACTCGATCTTCTGGCCGAGGTAATCGTCGAGGTGCGGCACCCGGCGGATATCGACCAGCGACGCCGGCAGGAAGCCCCGCACGCCGAGGTCGATGATCAGGCCGCCCTTGACGACCTCGATGACCTGGCCCTCGACCGGCTCGCCCGACTCGGCGGCGGCCTCGATGCGGCGCCACGCCTTCTCGAAGCGCGCGCGCTTCTTGGACAGGATCAGGCGCCCGTCCTGGTCCTCCTTGGTGAGGACGAGGGCATCGACCTCCTCGCCCAGCTCGACCTCGTCGGAGGGATCCACCGACTTGCGGATGGACAGCTCGTGGGCGGGGATGACCCCCTCCGACTTGTAGCCGATGTCCACCAGCACCTCGTCCGCATCGATGCGCACGACCTTGCCGGTGACCACGTCGCCCTCCTCGAAGGGGGTGATCGTGGCGTCGTAATTGGGGACGATCTGGCCGTCGACCTCGAGCAGGAGGCCATCTGACCCCTCGACGACCGTGGCGCCCGCCGGGGTGGTGGTATCGGTTGCAGCCATGAACGGCGAAGGTTAGCGAGCTTCAGGCGAGCGGCATTGATTCCCCTCTCCGTATCATCCGGCGCGATGGCGAAGCGAGCCACCAAACGCGGCGCGGAGCGCACAGCGCTGTCCGGTGAGTACGACGTCCTGATCTGCGGCGCGTCGTTCGCCGGGCTCGCCGTCGCCCGCGAATTGACGGGCTCGGGCGCTCGCGTGCTCATGAT
>JAWVFS010000107.1:0-5370 GCA_033855795.1 Solirubrobacteraceae bacterium
GCAGCAGGCCAGCGGCATGGACCGGCGCGAAGTAGGCGAGCGCCCGCGGCCCTCGCCGGTCAACAAACCGGCCCCGAAGGGGTGCGAACAACGCCGACCCCGCCGAGAACGCGGCTACGGCTCCGCCAGCCACGGCGAACGAGCCGGTTGCAGCCTCGACGGCGAGGACGATGGCCAGGCCGTAGCCGGCGAACGACAACCAGCCAAGCACGCATGACAGCGCGACAGCGCGCGTTCCGGTGCGCGCGAAGAGCGCGCAATACGACAACGACATGACTCACTCCAGACCCCGCCCAGTCGGCGGCTTGCTTGACACCACGCAGCGGACGGCCCGCACAGCGCCACCGGGGCGGCTGCACAGGTCCGCCGTGACGGCGGCGTCAGGCGGAAATAGCGTCGCCGCGTGCACCTGCCGGCCGGGTGCGCCCTTGCCCCGGGGCCCCAAAACGCGACCCGCCAGGTGGCGTCACTACCGGGCCAGCGCCCGCGCCGCGGCGCCACGGGCGTCGTCGGGATCACGGGCCGCCGGGCCGGACCCGGCTGGCTTGTCGTGCGCGGCATCAACCCCGCTCAGCGCTTGCGCCTGCTTCCGCGGGTTGAAGATAGGAGCCTAGATCTTGCTTAGCTCGCGACCGTTCCCCGGTGAGAGTTCACGTTCATGTTCGTCTCCTCAATTCGCGAAGTCCCAGTACCGCATCGGACGAGGCACGCCGTCGCATGGAGCACACGACCGATTGACGGACCGGTGTGCAACAGTCTCAGCCGCTGAGGCTCTGTTGGTGGGGGATGCCGGCCGGGTCCTTCCAGTGCAAAGTGACGGGGAGCTCTGAACGGCTGGCCGTTGCCTGGAGCACGTTGTTCTTCGCCGTGTAGGCGACGCGGGTTCCGCTGCGCCATTCGGCGTTGGCGCCACTGACCTTGTCCGGGATGAGTGCGGTGACCTGGACTTGGTCGTGGCCGGTGTAGTCGAGGCTCGACATCAGGTGCGCCCCGTTCGCGAGCTCCTTGATGGGCGCGCAGCCCCTCGATGCCCAGCCCTGCTCGACGACCAAGCAGAAGTCCCCGTCAGCCTTGGCGACCCCAAAGACCTTGCGGTCGGGCTGGTCGATCGCGGCGTGGATCTCGGTGCCCGCGTTCTTGCCCTCGCGGAAGCTCGGCGCTTCCGCATTTCGGGGTTCGTCCCTGAAGAACCCAAAGATGGCACCCGGATCAGAGGGGCTCTGGGCCGTGGCTGTGTCACCGTGCTGGGACAGGGTGATGCCGACTGCGGCTGCCAGCGCCGCAAGACCACCGGCGATGAGGATGTGCCAGCGCTTCTTGAACAGGACGTCTGCGATCGACCTCAGCATCTCGCCTCACTTGCCGCGATGGGCTCTACGGAAACGAAAACGTCGAGACTGTAGTCGGCAGTATCTCCGGCGCTAGCCGCCAAACGCACCTCACAGCGGGCGGTTCGAGCGCCCGATGGTGTTGAAGCCTGGCGCATCTGCCGGGACTGAGCTACCAAGGGCGCGTGGTGCGCTAGCGCCAACCGACGAGGAGAACTCCAGCGGTTCATGCCAGGCCGAGCGGCTCGAGCGTCTGAAGACTGCTGCTTTCCGTCCAGCAGGCGTGGCGTGATTCCTGCTGGCTCACCGCAAGGTCTGGATGCCGCGCCGCAGGGTGATGGCGTTGCGATCCCAGCTCGCCTTGCCGATCTTGTGCCCAACCACAATGACGTAGCGTCCCGGCCGCACCTCGATGGTGAGTGGGCCGGTTTGGCCCACTTGACGGGTTGCCGTGGGCTAAACCGCGGCCCCCATACCGCGCGGAGATTTCTCAATGCCGTCCCAACAGCCGCGTTAGGCCGTGCGCGCCGAGATCGATGACGTGCGGGTCGCCGTTCGCGTCGAGGAAGCGTGCGGTCTTCGGCGTAGCGGGGAGCGTCGTGGAAACGCCGTTATCGACGACGGGAACATCGACGATGTTGCCGCCGGCGAAGACGAAGGTCACGCGCTTGACGCCGTCGGGCACCAGCGCGCCGACCTCGGTGGTGCCTGGTGCGCCGTCGCCGGGTGCCGGATGGCCATGGGTGAAGAACCCGTCGGAGAGGACTTGGTCGACGCGGGCGCAGCCGCCGCCGGACGAATTGTTGGTCCGCAGTTGCATCACGCACACCCGATCGCCGCCGTGGCGCCCGGCCCAGTCTCTGCTGCGCCCCACCCACAGCGCGGCGCCTCCGGGCGTTGCGAGACGATGAACCGTGCCGGGATCAAACATCCCCGATGGGTCGTAACGCGCCGGGAGCGCGTCGGGCGCGCGGCGAAACGCGGCGAAGTGCGCCGAAAGCTCATCCTGGGTAGCGGTGGTGTTGGTGGCGTTGGCGTGCGGGTCGCTTCCCGCGCCGACGATAAACGCGACGACGGCCGCGGCCGTGGCAGCGGCCAGCGCGAGGCCCGCCGCGGCGCGGCGATGCCCGTGTCGCCGGGGCCCGTAGAGGCGCCCGGCGACAACGAGCAGGTCACGCTGAAGCTCGGGGATGTGCGGCGCGCTGGGGTCCATGAGTCGTTCTCCTGCGTTCACGGGTTCACACGGGTTCCTGCAACTGGTTTCGGAGCGCGGCCAGGCCGCGACTGACGCGCTGGCGGACCACGCCAGCCGAGCATTCGAGCTCCTGGGCGAGCTCTGCGTAGTTGCGGTCATCGAGGACGTGCGCGCGGATCGCGTCGCGCTGGTCGTCAGGCAGACGGTCAAGACGCGTCAGCGCATCGGCGCCGGCGCTCATGTCCACGAGGCGTTCCAGGTGCTCGACCAGCTCGTCGGTGATCGCCAGTGGGGGAACGCCGAGGCGTTCGCGCACCGCGTTCTGCACGCGCGCGTGGCGGTAACTGTCATAGAGCACGTTGCGTGCGATCCCGAACAACCACGCCGCCGCCGACGCACCCCGAAAGCCCGCCGCTCCCTCCAGTGCCGCCGCGAAGACCTCCGATACAAGATCGGCAGCGACGTCCACTCCGCCAACGCGGCGCAGCAGGAACAACAGCAGCGGCTCCTCGTAGCGACGATAGAGCTCCCCGAACGCGGCAGCGCTACCCGACGTCGACGTGCGAACCAAGAGGTCCTCGTCGCTGAGCTCGCGGAAGTCCATCATCCGTTCAGTCTCACGCAATGTTGACCTGCGACAAAGGTGGCGCGTATACGCTCACGCCCGGGCCAGCGGGATCGGGCCCAACCTGGCGACGTGCAAGAGGAGCAGCCCGTGGCAGAGCAGCCCGTCACGCAACAGCCCGACGGCGAGAAGCGCACGACAGCCGTTCTAGTACTTGCGCACAAGCTCGCGCTGCCCGCGCGGCCACGAAAAGGCTCGCGGAAGCGTTCATCGACTGGCCCTCAGTCGAACGGCAGTTCACGCTGGACGTCGCCGCCGTGGTGGGGGCGTGGCTGGCGGGTTCGGTTTGCCCGCGTCGCGAGATCGGGACGCGCCGGCCCCGCGCAATGGGAGTCCGATGGGCAGATCCGACGACTCGTACATGAACGACGGGTTCTTGCTGGAAACGTCGTCGGTCCGAGCTCGGCGTCGCACCGTGGCGACGTCCCACCACGGTTTCAGAGCCACGACGGCCGGCACATGCGCGCCGTTGACGAGAATCGCGCGGTCGCGCCCCAGTTGCTGCAGGTCGCGCGGTGACGCAGCGGGTCGTTGCTTCGTTCCGGTCGTTCGCGACTGACCACCGGTGCCGCCACTTGGAGCGGTGATCGTTGTCGTCGGCACGTCGGCGTCGCCGAGCAGGTGCGTCAGGTACTTGCGGGTCGCGTCGTCGGTGACCGGCCCCATGAAGAGCTTCGCCGTGCTGTTGGCCAGGAGCGTGTCGGAATCGCGCCCGTAGCGTCGCTCGAGTTGGGCCAGCGATTGCCAGACAGTCGCGATCCGGATCTCGTGTCCGGCCGCTTGGGATAGATACGTGGGAAGGTCGCGCAGCGGCGCAATGTTGGCGACCTCGTCGAGGAGCACGCGCATGGTGGAACCTCGGTTTGGGCGTTCCATCGCTCCGTGCAGCATCGCGTTGAGCAGGCCGGCGACGAGCGGGGCGAGGAGCCGCTGTTGTCGCGCGGACGCGACGAGATACAGCGTGTGCGCTCCCCCGTCGAGGAAGTCGTCGATGCGGATGTCGGGTCGCGCCACGCCGCGCACCTCGGGGTAGCGGTAGGCGGCGAGAAGCGATCCAGCGGACATGTAAGTCGTGCCGCGGTTGCGCGGGTCGAGGCTGAGCACGGCACGAAGCTGGTGCTCGGCATCGGCGCTCCCGTGGTGGTGCAGCAGGCCACACGGACCGTCGCGGTCCTGGGCGTCGACCCAGCGCAGCACCTCGTCGATCCCGCGCTCGTCAAGCGCAGCTGCGTGCAGCAGCGGGGCGAGCAGCTTGGCAGCTTCGCCTCGCCAATACGCGGCGATCTCCGAGTCGCCGTCGGGCGTGGCATCGGCGAGCCACTGCGCCTGGCTGAGTGCGTGCGTCCAATCCTCGCAGCCGGGGATTGGCGTCCAGCCGGACGAGTGCGGACCGAACGGATCGAAGACCTGCACCCGGCCGTGTCGCGCACGCCACTGGGCTGTGACCTCGAGGACGTCGGTCTTTGTGCTGGTGGCGATCGCCGGGCCCTCGTGTTCGAGCAGCCACGGGATGACGCAGCGGGTCGTCTTGCCCGATCGTGTCGGGGCGACGACGGCGATGTGGGCGTCGGCGTCGGCGTGCAGTCGCCGGCCATCGATGTGACCGACGCTGAAGCGATCGGTCCGCCCGTTGCTGCTCGTCAGCTCGCGCAGATCGCGTGGCCGGGCCCAAGTACGTGATCGCGAGCCGCGCGGATCGTACGGACGGCGCCCGAGGCGTGCACTCGCCGCCGCGGGCTCGAGCCGGCGCCAGACGATCACCGCGATCAGGGCGCCGCAGATCAGCATGCAAGCGATCGTGAGCCACCACCACGTCGGCCCGGGCATGTGCCGGCTGACGTCCGCGGGGTACGCACTCGCGGGCTCCGACCATCGATTCCACGCGGCGATGCGTATCGTTCCCAGGGCCGTCGTCGCTGGAGGCAAGCCGACGGTGCCGTCGTGGGCGAGTGCAGTGACGCTCGGAAGCACGTAGGCGAGCGCGGCGAGCGGCAGCGCGCCGCCAGCGAGCCCCACCCACGGAACGGTGTCGAGGTCTGATTCAGGCTGCTTGGCCACGTGGACCCTCCCGCGAGTTGGCGTTTGCCCACATGTCGCCTTCCCATGGGACTACCCCCCGGCGACGTCGAACACATCGACCCAGCGGACGGACCGCTGGCCCGCTTCGGTCGGGCTGTGCTCCCACGACAGGTGCAGGTGGTTGCCGCGGCCGTGGGAGCACA
>JAWVFS010000108.1:0-2876 GCA_033855795.1 Solirubrobacteraceae bacterium
CGCGCGACATCGCGGCCAGCGGTCCCGACCTGCTGACGATCGCGCCACTGGTCGCGGTGATCCTGGCGCTGGGCGTCTACCCGCAGGTGGTGCTCAGCCGCCTCGATGCCGGGAAGCCGCCGGCGGCCGCGGCTGACCAAACCGCCTTCCGCGGATGGACCACCTACGCACCGCTTCCGGGGAACACGCCGTGACGCACATCACGGCGCCGCACATCGACTACCAGGGGCTGGCGCCGCTGTTCGCGATCGCGGGCGGCTCGCTGATCGTCCTGATGGTCGGGCTGCTGCGCGGGCGCCGGGTGCACCGGGTGCTGCTGCCTGCGCTGACCGTGATCACCCTCGGTGCGGCGATCGGCCTGTCGATCTGGAACTGGCAGCCCGGCGACACGCAGCCGATCATCGAGGGCGCGCTGGCCGTCGACACGCTCTCGCTCGGGATCTCGATGCTCTGCTACATCGCGGGCATCGCGGCGGTGTTCCTCTCGCTGCGCTCGATCGCGCTGCGCAAGGCCGGCGGCGGCGAGTACTTCACGCTGCTGCTCGGCTCGATCGCCGGCATGACCGTGCTGGCGTCCGCCGAGAACCTGGTCACGTTGTTCATCGGGATCGAGCTGCTGTCGATCCCGCTGTACGTGCTGTGCGCCACCGACATCACCAGCCGCGTGTCGCTCGAGTCCGGCTTGAAGTACCTCGTGATCGGCTCGGTCGGGTCGGGCACGCTGCTCTACGGCCTGGCGTTCGTGTACGGCGCGACCGGCGCGACCGACTTCGCGTCGATCAGCGCGGCGATCGGCGACAAGGTGTCGGCCAGTGATCCGCTGCTCTTGACCGGCATCGCCCTCGCGGCGACCGGGCTGGCGTTCAAGGCTTCGATCGCGCCTTTCCACCAGTGGACGCCGGACGTCTACCAGGGCGCCCCCACCCCGGTCACGGCGTTCATGGCGGTCGCGACCAAGGCGGCGGCGTTCGCGGTCTTCCTGCGCCTGTTCGCCGAGGCGTTCCCGGACGTGCAGCCGACATGGGGCGACGCGCTGACGGCCCTGGCGTTCACGACGATCATCATCGGCAACGTCGGCGCCATCCCGCAGCGCTCGCTCAAGCGCATGCTCGGTTGGTCTGGCGTTGCACAGGCCGGCTACATCCTCGCCGGCGTGATCGTCGCGACGAGGCTCGGGCTGCAGGCGATGGTCTTCTACCTGGCCATCTACCTGGTGATGAACATGGCTGCCTTCGCTGTGGTCATCGCGCGCGAGCGCGTGTCACCGGCGGGCGACGACATCTCGTCGTTCGAGGGCCTCGGCCGCGCGGACCCGTGGCTGGCGTGGCCGCTGACGATCGCGATGCTCGGGCTGGCCGGCTTCCCCGCGACGGCCGGCTTCATCGGGAAGTTCTACCTGCTGCGCGCGGCGGTCGATGGCGGCTACGAGTGGCTGGCCGTGATGATCGTGGTCGGCTCCGTGATCTCGCTCGGCTACTACCTGCGCGTCGTGGCGGCGATGTGGATGGGGCCGATCGAAGTCGCGCTCCCGGCCGCAGGCGGCGGTCCCGTGCGCCGGCTGGCGCGCGTCGGCGGATGGTCGCCGGAGGCCGAAGGGCGCGCCCAGCCCGAAGTACTGGCAGTGGCGGTCATCTCGGCCGCCGCGGTCATCTTCTTCGGGATCATCCCGTCGCCGCTGTTCGACGTCGCGAAGGACGTCGGAACGGCGCTGCAGAACGTCCTCGGCTGACGCCGGCCCGGCTCAAACGAGCCGGCGCAGCAACCGCCCGACCCCCTGGAACAAGCCGCCGAGCAGGCCGCCCACTCCGGCCAGCAGGCCGCCAACCGTACGACCGAGACCTCGTATCACTCCCACTGGACCACCTCCGCTGGGGCTGTACGCGGTTTGTTCCCGGGGCGCGGTCGCCTCACTCCACGGGGATGCCGTGGCGCATCGTGTTCTCGGACACGACGTGCGGCTCGACGAACTGCAGGAGGTAACCGGGGCCGCCGGCTTTCGCTCCGATCCCCGACCGGCGGTTGCCGCCGAAGGGCTGCCGCGCGACCATCGCGCCCGTGATGTGGCGGTTCACGTAGAGGTTTCCGACCGGCGAGCGGGCCGCGACGCGGTCGATCGTGGCGGGGCTGCGGCTGAAGAGGCCGCCCGTCAGCGCGAACGGCGACGCGTCGACGGCGTCGCAGGCAGCGTCGACCGACTCGAAGCGCTCGACCGTGAGGACCGGGCCGAAGATCTCGTCGCGGACGACGGGCGAGTCCGGCGGCAGGCCGGTGACCAGCGTTGGCGGGCAGAAGAAGCCTTCGTCCTGGGAGGTTGAGCGCTCGACCGCGATCCGGCCGTCGGCCCGCGCGATCTCGATGTACTTGCGAACGCGCTCCTGGGCCTCCTCGTCGATCACGGGCGGCACTTCGGTTCCGAACGTGTCGGCCTGGCCGACCTGCAGCACCTCCACGGCGCCGGCCAGGCGCTGGATCAGCGTCTCGGCGGCCGCCTCGTGGACCAGGACCCGCGCGGCCGCCGAGCACTTCTGCCCCGCGTAGACGAATGCCGAGGTGACCACCGCCGGGACCACCTCGTCCAAGTCGGCGTCCGAGTCGACGATGACGCAGTTCTTGCCACCCATCTCGGCGATTACGCGCTTGACGTGGAATTGGCCCTCCGGCGTCTGGGCTGCGCGCGCCATGATCTCGAGGCCGACCCCGACCGAGCCCGTGAACGCGATCGTCTGGACGCCAGGGTGTCTCACCAGCGCCTCTCCGACGTCTCCCTCGCCCGGCAGGAGGGCGAGCGCGCCGGCGGGCACCCCGGCCTCGCGGAGGGCGCGCACGAGCTCGTACGCGCACCCGGGGGCTTGCGCGGCGGGCTTGAGGACGACGCA
>JAWVFS010000109.1:0-6623 GCA_033855795.1 Solirubrobacteraceae bacterium
CGCGCGCGACCGCCAGCGCCGGTCCAGCCCGGCGGTCATGAGCGCGTTCATGCGGTCGTACACGCCGGCGATGCGGTCGAACATCGCACGGACCTGGCCCTCCTCAAGGGTGCCGGTCTGGCTGGCCACGCTGATCGGTGTGGGTGCTATTTCATCGCGGCGAGGAAGTTCACGAGCGCGGTGAACTTCTCCGGCGGCAGGTTGCCGTACGGCGGCATCGGCGACGTCGGGTTGCGCAGCGTCCGCGCGATCGCCTCCTTCGGCAGCCGGTTGCCGATCTTCGACAGGTTGGGGCCGGGACCGTCGTTGCCGTTCTCGCCGAACTTGTGGCACGCGAGGCAGCCCGATTGGGCGGCCACGAGCTTGCCCGCCTCGAACTGCTGCGGCACCTTCAGGTCGATCGCGTTCGGCGACCCGGCCTGCGCACCGGCGTAGGTGAGATAGCCCATCGCCAGGATCGTCAGGATCCCGGCCGTCGTCGCGACCGGCCGGCGCTCGGGCCGGCGCTCCGGGCTGCGGTCGTAGAACGGCAGCAGCAGGAGGAGGATCAGGCACAGGGTGGGAATGCCGATCGTGGCCAGCGGAGTCAGCTCGGCCGGCTTGACCACGCGCAGCAGCTCGAACAGGAAGAAGAAGTACCACTCCGGCCGCGGGACGTAGGTGGTGGTCGTCGGGTCGGCCTTCGGCCCCAGCTCGGCTCCGAGGACGATCGACAGGGCGATGATGACGGCCATGACGATGCACGCCATCGCCGCGTCCTTGGCCACGGCGTAGGGGAAGAAGGGCTTCCCCTGGGCCTTCATCACCGAGTAGTCGCGGAGGTAGGCCTCCTTCTCGCGGTTGTTCACGAGCGTCCTCCGGGCATCGCTAGACCTCGGCCTTCCTCAGCTCCTCCGGCGGCTCGACCTTCAGCCACGGCGGAGCCGTGGTGCCGAGCTTGGCCACGAGGTAGAGGTGGGCCCCGATCAGGGCGATCAGCGCTCCGGGCACGAGCAGCATGTGGATGGCGTAGAACCGCGACAGCGTGGTCGCGCCGAACTCCGGCCCGGCTCTGAGGAAGTCCGCGAGGTACGGCCCGACCAGCGGTCCCGTGCCGTTGATGTTGTCGGCCACGATCGTGGCCCAGTAGGAGCGCTGGTCGAACGGCAGCAGGTAGCCGGTCAGCGCCATCACCATGGTCAGCACGAGCAGCACGACGCCAATCACCCAGTTCAGCTCGCGGGGGTACTTGTAGGCCCCGAAGAAGAACGTCCTGCCCATGTGCAGGAAGATCAGGATCATCATCACCGTGGCGCCCCACTTGTGCATGCCGCGGACGAACTGGCCGAGGAACACCTCGTTGGTGATGTAGCGCGCGGACTCGTACGCGTGAATGGCCGAGGGGTCGTAGTACATCGCCAGGAACACGCCGGTGACGGCCTGCGCGAGGAAGGCGAACAGCGTCGCCGACCCCAGCGTGTAGAACCAGTTGGTGCCCTTGGGCACCTTGCGGAACATCAGCCAGCGCAGGCCACCCGAGAGGGACGTGCGCTCGTCGACCCAGTCGACGGCGTGGATCCCGGCCTCGGCGGCGACCTCGTGCGGCTTCGTCTTGCCGTTGCCCTCGCCCGGCCGCTTGGGCTTCGGCTTCAGAGCGGCGGGGATCGGCGGCGCCGGAAGTTTCGGCATCAGCTCTTCGCCCCTGGAGGCTTGTTGGTCGTGTCGAACCGCCGCGGGTACAGGTACTGGCCGATCCCGTCGAGCGGCTGGCCCGGATCGCGCGGCGAGAAGCGCCGCAGCTCGCTGTTGACGCTGAAGCGCGGACCGATCTCGAGCCGGCCGTTGGCCGAACGGGTGTAGAAGCGGTCGAGTGGCCGCACGGGCGGGCCGCCGGCGCGCTTGCCCTGGAAGTCGTACACGCCGCCGTGGCACGGGCACACGAAGCGCTGCGAGGCCTCGATGTAGCGCACCGGGCAGCCGAGGTGCATGCACTTCGTGGAGATCGCCACGTAGTTGTCGTACTGGTCCTTGGGCTTCCCGTCGATCGACGGGTTGTGCTTGCGGATGTACACCGTGGTCTTCCCGACCTCGCCGATGTCGGGTGTGAGCGTGAGCACGCGCGGCACGTAGGTCGTGTCGGGGAAGTCGCTCAGCGGGCCGACGTCCTGCCACGAGATCCGGCCGCGGTGGAAGATCGGGCCGAGCGCGAAGCCGAGCGCCGGGAGCGTGAAGGCCGCGGCCGCGGCCACGCCCGCCGCGTGGACCGAGCCGACCATGAAACGGCGGCGCGTGACCGTCTCACCCTCGAAGGCCCCGGGGATCAGGCGGTCCTCGGTATATGGTGACTTCGCTTGGCGACGGTCGGCCACGGACGCTCCTCTATCGGCTCGAATTGAACCGGGCGCGGAACCCTATCGTCAACAAAGCTACGCTCGCCACGAGGCCGCGAGGCCGGCGCTCAGGCGGGCTCGCGCGCCGCGCGCGCGGCGGCGCGCAGGGCCTCGGCCGCGCTCGAGTCGCCGCCGCGGGCGAGCGCCTTGGCGGCCCGGTGGTCCGGGGTTGCGCCCCAGCCGACCGCCACCGCGCCGGCCTCCCACACCGCCTCGGCCAGCTCCTCGTCGGCGACCGCCTGGGCGGCCGCGGTCAGGGAGATCACGTCGGCGAGCTCGCCCACCGCATCCAGGTCGCCGAGCTCGGCCAGCTCGGCCAGGCCGATGGCGTAGAGCTGGTCGCCGGCCAGCAGCGCGAGGTCGGCGTCGTCGGAGGACACCACACGGCCGGCGCCGTAGTGCAGGAGGTAGCCCTCGCGGATCGCCTCGACGAGCAGGGCATAGCGGGCGGGGTCGGCCGCGGCTCGCGGGCCCGCCGCGGCGATGTCGCCGTGTGGGGTCGGCGCGCCGCCGGCGGCGTCCTCGGCGGCCTCCGCGAGCAGGCCTCCGCGGTCGCGCACGGTCGCCGAGAGACGGTCGAGCGTGCTCACGCCACCTCCCCGAAGGCGTCGGCGGCTGCCGCGATCGTGCGATCGACCTGCTCGTCGGTGTGGGCCAGCGACGGGAACCAGGCCTCGAACTGCGAGGGCGGCGGGTACACCCCGCGCTCGAGCAGCGCCCGGCACCAGGCGCCGTACGCCTCGAGGTCGCAGGCCGCCGCGCCGGCGTAGTCGTGCACGGGATCGGCCGAGAAGAAGGTCGTCAGCAGCCCGGTCGTGCTCACGACCTGGACCGGGACGCCGGCCGCCACCGCCGCCTCCTGCAGGCCCTCGCTCAGCCGGCGCGTTGTCGCCGCGAGGCGGATGTAGGCGTCGGCGTCGAGCATCCGCAGCGCGGCCAGACCGCCGGCGACGGCGAGCGGGTTTCCGGACAGCGTCCCCGCCTGGTAGACGTCTCCCGCCGGCGCGATCCGCTCCATCAGCTCGCGCCGCCCGCCGAACGCGGCCGCCGGCAGGCCGCCGCCGATGACCTTGCCCAGCACGGTCAGGTCGGCGTCCACCCCCGACAGCTCCTGCCCGCCCCCGCGCGCGACGCGGAAGCCGGAGATGACCTCGTCGAGTACGAGCAGGCTGCCATGGGCGTCGGCGCAGCGGCGCAGCTGCTCGAGGAACCCGGGCTCGGGCGGGACCAGGCCCATGTTGGCGGGGTACGGCTCGGCGAGGATCGCCGCCAGCTCGTGCTCCCGCGCCGCCGCCTCCACCGCGTCGGCGTCGTTCCACGCCACGACGATCGTCGCCGCGGCGGCGCCGGCTGGGACGCCGGGGCTGGCGGGGATTCCCTGCGTCGCGAGGCCGGAGCCCGCCTCGGCGAGCAGGCCGTCCACATGCCCGTGGTAGGCCCCGGCGAACTTGAGCACCTTCTCGCGGCCCGTCGCCGCGCGTGCGAGCCGCAGGGCGC
Organism: Solirubrobacteraceae bacterium; assembly: GCA_033855795.1. Lineage (GTDB taxonomy): Bacteria > Actinomycetota > Thermoleophilia > Solirubrobacterales > Solirubrobacteraceae > JALYZC01. The sequence goes on from JAWVFS010000109.1 coordinate 3,867, forward strand.
TCATCGACGCCTCGGTCCCCGACGACGTCATGCGCAGCATCTCGACGCCGGGCATGCGGCGCGCCACCTCCTCGGCCAGCTCGACCTCGCCGGCCGTCGGCGCCCCGAAGCTCGTGCCCTCCTCGGCGGCGCGCTCGACCGCGCGCACGACGTCGGGGTGTGCGTGACCGTGGATCAGCGGGCCCCAGGAGCACACCCAGTCCACGTAGCGATTGCCGTCCACGTCAACCAGCTCCGCACCGCTGCCGCTCGCAATGAAGAGCGGGTCCCGGCCGATGGAGCGCATGGCCCGAACGGGGGAGTTCACGCCGCCGGGAAGTACCTGCAGAGCACGCTTGTAGAGCTCGGAGGAGCGGCCGGTCTGCATGGCAGGAGTCGTCAGTCGTCAGTCCTCAGTCGTCAGTTGCGCGGGCTCGGACCTGAGCAACTGACGACTGACGTCTGATGACTGACGACTATGCGTGCTCCGCTTCCCACTGCTTGAACGCATCGGTGAAGTAGAGCAGCCGCACTTTTTTGTACTCCGTCGACGAGTAGAGCGTCGCCCGCTCGTGGATGCCCGTGCTTTCGGCAATGGAGTCCAACACCGCGTCGCACTCCTCCTTCGAGCGGCCGTGGGCCATGGTGAAGACCGAGTAGGGCCAGTCTTCGTACGTCGGCCGCTGGTAGCAGTGCGAGATGCCGCGCACCGCGGCCATCCGCGGGCCCAGTTCGGCGATGCGCTCCTCGGGCACCTTCCACACGCCCATGCCGTTGGCCGAGAAGCCCGCCCGCCGGTGGAACAGGATGGCCGCGACGCGGCGCAGCAGCCCGCGCTCGGCCATGCCGGCCATGTGTTCGAGCAGGCGCGGGACGGGCACGCCCAGCTCCGCGGCCGGCGCGGCGTAGGGCTCGGGCACGACCGGCTGGTGGCCCTGGGTCGCCCGGATCACCGCGACGTCGAAGTCGTCGTAGGGCTGCTTGGAGAGCTCGCGCGGCGCCTCGGCCGTGCCCGCGGCGGCGAGCTCCGGGGTCGCGCCCTCCATCTCGAGGTCCATACGGATCTTGAACAGCTTCAGCGTGGGCAGCTGGCGGATCGACTCGGCGCCCGTGAGGCGCTGGAGGACGTCGAGCGTGCCCTGGAGGCCGAGGCGCGAGTCCTCCTCGACGGCGAGCGTGAACCACAGGTTGAATTCGTGGTTGCGCAGGTAGTTGTGCGACACGCCCGGATGCTCGTTGATCACCTGCGCGGCGCGGTGCGGGTGCTCGCCATCGACCTTCGCCGCGACCAGCATCGACGAGTAGCCCAGCGCCCGCGTGTCGTAGATCGGTGTGATCTCGCGGATGATGCGCTCGTCCACCAGACGCCCGACGCGGGCCATCGCGTCGTCTTCTGAGATCCCGGCCTCGCGGGCCACGGCGGCGTACGGGCGCGGCTCGAGCGGAAACCTGCCCTGCATGAGGTTGAGCAGGCGCCTGTCGAGGTCGTCGAGCGCGACGGCGGCGCCGTCCTTGCGCGAGCGGACCTTGGGCGGAGCGCTCACTCCTCGGCCAGCCACCGGGCGGCGTCCTTCGCGTGGTAGGTGATGATGATGTCGGCCCCGGCGCGGCGGATACCGGTCAGGGTCTCCAGCACCGTGGCGCGCTCGTCCAGGTGCCCGGCCGCGGCCGCGTCGCGGACCATGGCGTACTCACCGCTCACGTTGTAGGCGGCCACCGGCAGGTCGGTCGCGTCGCGCACGCGGCGGATCACGTCGAGGTAGGGCAGCGCGGGCTTGACCATGACTGCGTCGGCGCCCTCCTCCACGTCGAGTCGGGCCTCGCGCACGGCCTCGCGGGCGTTGGCGGGATCCATCTGGTAGGCGCGGCGATCGCCGAAGGCGGGCGCGGACCCGGCCGCCTCCCGGAAGGGGCCGTAGAAGGCCGAGGCGAATTTCGCGGAGTAGGCGATGATCGGAGTGTCGCTGAACCCCTCCTCGTCGAGCGCCGTGCGGATCGAGCCAACGCGCCCGTCCATCATGTCGCTGGGCGCGATCACGTCGGCGCCGGCGCGGGCCTGCGAGACCGCGGTGCGGGCAAGCAGGTCGATGGAGGCGTCGTTGTCGACCTGGCCGTCGTCGCGCACGATCCCGCAGTGGCCGTGGTCGGTGTACTCGCACAGGCACACGTCGGTGACCACCACGAGGTCGGGATGGGCGTCCTTGATCGCGCGCGTGGCGAGCTGCACGACGCCCTCGTCGTCGTAGGCGCCGGTGCCCTCCGGATCCTTCTCGGCCGGGACGCCGAACAGCAGCACGGCGGGGACCCCCAGCGCGGCGGCCTCCCCGGCCTCCTCGACGGCGGCAGAGATCGACAGGCGGTCGATCCCCGGCATGGCGGCGATGGGCTCGCGGCCCTCGAGGCCGAGGACGACGAACATCGGGTAGACGAGCCGGCGCACGTCCAGCTCGGTCTCGCGGACCAGGTCGCGCAGGACGCCAGACTTGCGCAGGCGCCGCATGCGCGTCGCGGGAAAAGGCATCTCGTCCTGCAGGATAGACGGGGCTCGGGAGTCGCTGGTCGCTAGTCGCTAGCCGCTGGGGCTTGCGGTTCAGGCGAAGCGGCGCAGCGCGAGGCGGCCGATCGCCGTGAAGGCGGCGGCCAGGATCGCGAGGTGGAGCAGTGGGACGAGCATGTCGCCGCCCGATCCGGCGAGGGCGTGGTCCATTGCGTCCAGCGTCGGCTTGAACGGGAACGCCGCCGAGATCACGCCGATCAGGTCGTAAACGCCCTTCGAGA
>JAWVFS010000110.1:0-18410 GCA_033855795.1 Solirubrobacteraceae bacterium
CCGCCCGCCCATGGCTCCCCTCGCCCGCGCCGGCGCCCCCTCGACCCTTCGGCGTAGGATTGCCGGGGCCCATGGCGAGCGCGACGATCGACCCCGGCATCTTCAAGGCCTACGACGTTCGCGGGACGTACCCCGACCAGATCGACGCCGACGTGGCGGAACAGGTCGGGCGCGGATTCGTCCGCGTCCTGGCCGGGATGGCCGGCAAGCCGGCCGGCGAGCTGCGGATCGGGCTGGGGCGCGACATGCGTCAATCGTCTCCGGAGCTCACGGCCCGGTGCCGCGAGGGCCTGGTCGCCGAGGGTGCACACGTGCTCGACGCCGGCATGGTCGGCACCGAGATGCTCTACTGGCTGGTCGGCGCCCGCGGGCTCGACGGCGGGGTGATGTGCACCGCCTCCCACAATCCCAAGGCCTACGCCGGTCTGAAGCTGGTCAGGGAGGGCGCGCTGGCGCTCTCCGGCGACGAAGGCCTCCAGGACATCCGCAGCGCCATCGAGGCCGGCCTGGGCGAGGCGCCCGGCGGGGGGAGCGTGGAGGACGTCGACATCTATCCGGAGTTCCACGCCGCGGCGCTGGCCTTCGTCGACGCCGAGGTGAAGCCGCTGGGCCTCGTGGTCGAGGGCAGCCACGGCATGGCCGCCCCGATGGTCGGACCGTTGCTCGAGGAACTCGGGCTCGACCCGGTCGCCCTCCATTGGCAGGCCGACGGCGAGTTTCCCGACCGCGGCCCCAATCCGATGCTCGAGGAGAACCGGACGTTCATCGTCGAGAAGGTCAGAGAGCAGGGCGCCGACCTGGGCATCGCGTGGGACGGCGACGCCGACCGCTGCTTCTTCATCGACGGCCACGGGGAATTTGCGGCCGGCGACTTCGTCACGGCCCTGCTCGCCGATTCGATCCTGCGCAAGCAGCCGGGGGCGACGATCCTCTACGACGTGCGCGCCAGCTGGGCCGTGCGCGACATCGTGACGGCCGCGGGCGGCACGGCGCTGATCAACCGTGTCGGCCACGCGTTCTTCAAGGCCCGGATGCGCGACGAGGGAGGCGCCTTCGGCGGGGAGGTCTCGGGTCACTACTACTTCCACGACTTCTACAACGCGGACTCGGGAACCCTGCCCGCGCTGCTCATGCTCGAGAAGCTCTCGATCGAGGGCAAGCCCCTGGCCGAGCTGCTGGAGCCGCTGCGCTCGAAGTACTTCATCTCGGGTGAAATCAATTCCGAAGTGGCCGACCAGCAGGCCAAGATGGAGGAGATCGCCGAGCGCTACTCGGACGCGCACCAGTACCGCCTGGACGGCATCTCGGTCGAGTACGAGGACTGGCACTTCAACGTGCGGCCGTCCAACACCGAGCCGCTGCTGCGCCTGTGCCTCGAGTCGCTGGTGTCGCGCGAGGACATGGAGCGGCGCCGCGACGAGGTGCTCGGGCTGATCCGCTCGTGAGCGACGACGGCGCGGCGGCCGCGCTCGAGCGCGCGTCCGCGGCCGGCGTCCACCGCCTCGCGATCCCGACCCCGTTCGCCGTCGGCCGGGTCAACACGTACCTGATCGAGGACGAGCCGCTCACCCTGGTGGACTCGGGGCCGAACTCGGCCAAGGCGTTGGACGAGCTCGAGCGCCAGCTGCACGAGCACGGCCACGCGGTCGAGGACCTCGAGCTCCTCGTGGTCACCCACCAGCACATCGACCACCTCGGGCTGCTGGACGTGCTGGCCCGGCGCTCCGGCGCCGAGGTGGCGGCACTCGACCTGCTCGTGCCCTATCTGGCGGCGTACTCCGAGGATGCCGAGCGCGATGACGAATTCGCCGAGGCGCTCATGCTCCGCCACGGGATTCCGCCGGATGTCACGCACGCGCTGCGCTCCGTCTCGCGCGCCTTCCGGGCGTGGGGATCGAGCGCCGCGGTCACGCGACCGCTGCGCGACGGCGAGCGCATGGAGCTCTCGGGCCGCACGCTCGAGGTGCTCCACCGGCCCGGGCACTCGCCCACCGACACCGTGTTCTGGGACCCCGAGCGGCGGCTGCTGCTCGCCGCCGACCACCTCATCAAGCACATCTCCTCCAACCCGCTCGTCTCGCGTCCCGTCGGAGTCGAGCCGCTGGCCGCCGTCGCGGACCGGCCGCGCGCGCTGATCACCTACCTGGAGTCTCTGCGGCAGACGCGGGAGATGCCGGCCGAGCTGGTCCTGCCCGGCCACGGCGATCCGATCGAGGACCACCGCGCGGTCATCGACGAGCGCTTCCGCCTGCACGACCGCCGCGCGAACAAGATTCACCGCCTGATCTCCGAGCGCCCGCGCACCGCGTACGAGCTCGCCCAGGCCCTGTGGGGCGACGTCGCGGTCACGCAGGCCTACCTGACCCTGTCCGAGGTCCTCGGCCACGTCGACCTGCTGCTGGCCGACGGCCGCGCCCACGAGGTCGCCGAGGCCGACGTGGTCCGCTTCGTCGCGGGCGGGGCGCCCTAGGACCGCTCGATCTCGGTCAGGTGGTCGACGTTGGCGCGGTCGTCGGCGTCGGCGCTCGGCTCGCCGCCGAACCAGGCATCGAGGATCTCGGACAGCTCGGCGTCGGAGGTCGAGCGCAGCGACAGCGCCAGCGCGTTCGCGTCGTTCCAGCGGCGGGCACCCTCGGCGGTGGGCGCATCGAAGCAGAGCGCCGCCCGGACGCCCGCCACCTTGTTGGCGGCGATCGAGGCGCCCGTGCCCGTCCAGCAGCAGACGACGGCCTGTTCGGCGCGCCCCTCGGCCACGTCGCGAGCCGCCGCCTCACTGGCCCATGCCCAGGCGTCGCGCTCCTCGTCGGACAGCGCGCCGTGCAGGACGGGCTCGTGCCCGCGGCGGCGCAGCTCCTCCACGACCGCATCGGCCACGCCCGTGCGCTCGTCGGCGGCGACGGCGACGCGCACGCGATCAGGCCTCCCCTCCGGCCGCCGCGGTCGGCGCCGGGGCGAGCAGCTCGAGGTCGCGGTCGACCATCTGGGCGATCATCGCCTCGAAGCTCGTCGTGGGCTCCCACCCCAGGCGCTCGCGGGCGCGTGCCGGGTCGCCGCGGCGCTCGGCTCCGCCCTCGGAGCGGACGAGCTCAGGATCCACGCGGACGTGCTCGCCGGGTTCGAGGCCCGCGTGCCCGAACGCCACGTCGACCAGCTCCCGCACCGTGTGGGTCCGCCCCGTGGCCACGACGTAGTCGTCACCGGCGTCCTGCTGGAGCATCCGCCACATGGCCTCCACGTAGTCGCCGGCGTAGCCCCAGTCCCGACGGGCATCGAGGTCGCCGAGCACCACCTCGCGCTCGAGGCCGAGCTTGATCGCGGCGGCGGCGTGGGTCACCTTGCGCGTCACGAACGCCGGGGGGCGCCGCGGCGACTCGTGGTTGAAGGTGATCCCCACGGACACGTGCAGGCCGTGGTGCTCCCGGTAGGCGCCGGCCGACAGCTGGGCGTGGAGCTTGGCGATGCCGTACGGGTTGACCGGGCGCAGCGGGGTCGCCTCCGTCTGCGGCGCCTCTGTGGGCACCCCGAACACCTCGCTCGAGGAGGCCTGGTACACGCGCGTGGCGGGGTGAGCCCGGCTGACCGCGTCGAGCATCGCCGTCACCGCGGTGGCGTTGATCTCGACGGTGGTCACCGGGTCGTCCCATGACCCCGGCACGAAGGTGGTCGCGGCGAGGTTGTACAGCTCGCGCGGCCGCGAGCGATCGAGCGCGGCGGGCAGCGCGGCCAGGTCGCGCAGGTCGCAGTGCAGCAGCGTGACCCGATCGCGGATCGCGACGAGGTTCGGCCGTTCGACTTCCGGGTCGTCGCGCACCGTTCCCCACACCTCGTAGTCCCGGTCCAGCAGCAGCTCGGCGAGGTAGGAGCCGTCCTGACCGTCGATGCCCGTGATCAGCGCTCGCGGCCGGTCGTTCATCGCGCACAGTCTGTCAGGGTCCCCGCCCGTGCAACCGCCGGCGGTGATCAATGCACGCGCGGCCGCCCGGAACGAGATCGGGGGGGTCGAGCGCTGGACGCGCGAGGTCTCCTCGCGGCTCCCGGCGCTGCGGCCGGACGCCTACGTCGTGGCGCAGCCGCCGCACGCGCTGGCTCACCGCGCCGGCCACCTGTGGGAGCAGTTCGCACTGCCCGCGCTGGCGGCCCGCCGGCGCGCGGCCGTCGTGGTCTCGCCCGCGAACCTGGCCCCGCTCGCCTGGCCGCGCAACGTGCTCGTGCTGCATGACGTCTCCACGTTGCGCCACCCCGACTGGTACGGACGGGTCTACGCGACGTGGCAGCGCGGGCTGCTGCCGGCGCTCGTGCGGCGGGCGGCGCGCGTGGTCACCGTGTCGGAGTTCTCGCGCGCCGAGATCGCGGCCACCACCGCGGTGGACGCCGGCGACGTCGCGGTGGTGCCGGGCGGCGTCGACGAGCGCTTCGCGCCCGACGCACCGGCCGACGCGGCGCGGGCCGCCCTCGGCCTGGCGCGCCCCTACGTGCTGACCGTGGCCACGCAGGGGGCTCGCAAGAACCTGGGTGCGCTCGTCCCGGTCGCCGAGGCCCTGGCCGCACGCGGCGTCGACCTCGTGGCAGCCGGCGGGCGGCGCGACTATCTGCCCGGCGACGACACCGCGCCCGGGATCCGCGCGCTCGGCTACGTCGACGATGCACTCCTGCCCGGCCTGTACTCCGGAGCCGCGGCCTTTGCGCTCGCCTCACGCTACGAGGGCTTTGGGCTGACCTGCCTGGAGGCGATGGCCGCCGGTGTCCCCGTGGTCGCGGCCGATGCGGGCGCCCTGCCCGAGACGTGCGGCGACGCTGCGCTGCTCGCCGACCCGGATGACACCGCGGCGCTCACGAGCGCCGTGCTGAGCTGCCTCGACGACGCCGCGCTCGCGGAGCGGCTGCGCGCCGCCGGGCCCGAGCGCGCCCGGAGCTTCACGTGGGACCGCACCGCGCGCGAGCTCGACGCGGTTGTGGGCGAGGCCTCGGGCTGGGCGTAATCCCGAACTGCGTCCCGTTACGCCCGCCCACCGAGTGTGACGCAACGCAGTTCGATGAACTTCCTCTCCGACGGAGGCCTAACATCCACCGCCATGGACGAGCAGATCCGCCCCGACGAGCTCCGCGAGCGGGCGCGGCAGCTGCACGAGGAGGCCGGCGATCGCGCGCGCGCCGCCGCCGAGCTCCGGGACGCCGCTGCGGCGCTGCGCGGGGAGGCGGCGGCGCTGCTGGAGCGCGCGCCCGACCTCGCCGCCGAGGCCGCCCAGGTGCGTGAGGACCCCGCGGCGCCGCCTGCGAGGTTCGACGCGCCGGCCGGCAAGCCGCCTGTCGAGGCCTCCGGGCCCGGGCGCCGCTGGTTTCGTCGCCGCCGCTAGGACCGCGTCGAGATGCGTTCGCGCTCGATCTCGTCGACCGCGTCGCCGGTGTCCACGAGGTTGCGCCGCCCCTTGACGAAATACAGCGGGCGGCCCTTGACCTCGTCGTAGATTCGCCCGACGTACTCGCCGAGGATCCCGAGGGTGATGAGCTGCACCCCGCCGAGCAGCAGGATCGCGATCGTCAACGAGCCGAACCCCGGCAGGTAGGAGCCGACGATCCTCAGGATGAGGATCACCGGAACGAGCGCGAACGCCACGGTGGAGATCACGAACCCGAGCACCGTGGCGAACTGCAGCGGCACGTGCGAGAACGACGACACCGCGTCGAGCGCGAACTTGATCATCTTCTTCAACGTGTACTTCGTCTCGCCCGCGTAGCGGGCGTCGCGCTCGTAGGGCACCGCGGTCTGAGTGAACCCGACCCACACGGTCATCCCGCGGAGGTAGCGGTTGCGCTCGCGCATCGCGAGCAGGGCCTGGAGCGCCCGGTGGTCCATAAGGCGGAAGTCGCCCGAGTTCTGCTGCAGCTCGATCGAGGAGACCTTGGAGATCAGGCGGTAGAACCACTTCGCGGTGACGAGCTTGAACGTGCTCTCCCCGGCGCGCGTGTTTCGGACGGCGTAGACGACGTCGGTGCCCGTGCGCCAACGGTCCAGCAGCTCGGGGATGACCTCCGGCGGGTCCTGCAGGTCGGCGTCGATCATCACGACGGCGTCGCCGCTCGCGTGGTCGAGCCCGGCGGTCAGAGCCGTCTGGTGGCCGAACGGTCGCGACAGCGTCACGACTCGCAGGCGCGGGTCGTTCGACGCGAGCCGCTCGAGGATCTCCGGGGTGCCGTCGCTCGATCCATCGTCGACGACGATCAACTCGAACGGAAGGTCACCAAGCGAACCGCACACGCGCGTGTAGAAGGCCTCGGCCAGCTCCTCCTCGTTGAGCATCGGGGCGACGACGCTGAGCAGGCGAAGCTTGCGGTCGGGCGTGCCGTTGATGGTCGTCGGATCGGGCATGGCGGACGGGCGGTGCGACGGCGCGGGATGGTGCGGCGCCGCCGGTCGAACGGGCCGTCCAGTTTAGAGCAGCGCCGCCAGGGGTGAGGAGTATGGTCGCGGGCGTGCAGGCGCGGGCGCTGGAGCCGGAGGTACGGCGCGCGGGTGCCGAGCTGGCGGCCGCGTTCCCCTCCCCCGCCCGCCATCCACTGCGGGCCCTGGACGAGAAGGCGATGGAGCTGTCGGCCCGCGACGAGGCCCTGCGCGCAGCACTGTTCCGGTTCGTCGACGTGGTGCCGGCGTGCCGCTCGCTCGACGACCTCGCGCGGCACCTGACCGGCTACCTCGACGAGCTCCCCGAGCGGCCACCGCCGCTCCAGGGAGCGATGCGCATGGCGCACACGCGCGCCGGCCGCGCCGCGCTCGGCGCGGCCGCGGCGGCCGGCGTCAAGCACATGGCGCACCGCTTCATCGTCGGCGAGACCCCGAAGGCGGTGACCGGCGAGCTGCGTTCACTGTGGCAACGCGGCGTGGCGATGTCGGTCGATCTCCTCGGCGAGGCGACCGTGACCGCGGCCGAGGCCGACCGCTACGCGCAGCGCTGTCACGAGGCGCTCGAGGTGCTGGCGGAAGCCAGCCGCGAGTGGCCCGTGAATTCGGTGCTGGAACGCGACGGCAGCGGGACGCTCCCGCGGGCGAACGTCTCGGTCAAGGTCTCCGCGCTCACGCCGCTGCTGCGGCCCGACGCGCCCGAGCGCGGCCAGCGCGACGCGGCGCCGCGCCTGCGCGCTCTGCTGCGCCGGGCCGACGAGCTCGGCGCCCACCTGCACATCGACATGGAGTCGCTCGACTCCCGCGACGCCGTGCTCGACCTGGTGCTCGCCGTGCTCGACGACCGCGAGCTGGCCACGGGACCCTCGACCGGAATCGTCCTGCAGGCCTACCTGCGCGATTCCCCCGGGCAGCTCGACCGGGTGCTTGCGTGGGCGCGCCAGGCCCCCCGCCGGCCGCCACTCGTCGTCCGGCTGGTGAAGGGCGCCTACTGGGACCACGAGATCATCGAGGCGCGCCAGCACGGCTGGCCGGCCCCGGTGTTCGAGGACAAGCACGAATGTGACCGCAACTTCGAGGCGCTCACGCGCATGCTGCTGGACGCGCGGCCGCACGTGCGCGTGGCGATCGCCTCGCACAACCTCCGCTCGGTCGCGCACGCGGTGGCCTACAACCGCATGACCGGCGCGCCCGACACCGACGTCGAGTACCAGGTGCTGCGCGGACTCGGCGACGACCTCCAGGACGCGCTGGCGGCGCGCGGGTTGCGCGTGCGGACCTACTGCCCGGTTGGCGACCTCGTCGCCGGGATGGCCTACCTGGTGCGCCGGCTGCTGGAGAACACGGCGAACGAGTCCTTCCTGCACGAGCAGTCGCGGGGCGCTCCGCTCGAGGAGCTGCTGGCGGCGCCGTGAGCGCATAATCCTCACGGATGGCCGAGCACTACCAACGACCCGGCTGGTTCACCCGGCACGTGTTCAACCCCCTGGTCGCGCTTCTGACCCGCCTCGGCATCAGCGTGGCCGGCTCCCGCGTGCTCGAGGTCCGCGGACGCAAGACGGGCGAGTGGCGCCCCACTCCCGTCAACCTGCTGCGCTTCGAGGGCGCCCGCTACCTGGTGGCGCCGCGCGGGCAGACGCAGTGGGTGAAGAACGTGCGCGTGAACCCGGAGGCGCGCCTGCGCGTCGGCCGGCGCTCCGAGACCTTCGCGGCAGTGGAGTTGCCCGACGAGGAGAAGGAACCGATGCTTCGGGCCTACCTGAAGCGCTGGAAGTGGGAGGTCGGCGTCTTCTTCGGCGGCGTCGACGCCGACTCGCCCAAGGAGGAGCTGGCGCGCATCGCTCCCGACCACCCGGTCTTCCGCATCGAGGAGCCCGCGCCGGGCGCCTCACGGTGATCAGGGGGGCGCCGCGAGAGCGGCCTCCCGCTCGGTCGGCGCCTGACGGTCGGCTTCGTCGAGTGCTCGGCGGAGCGCGTCGACGCACGAGGGGTCGAACTGACTCCCAGCGCAGCGCTGAAGTTCTGCGAAGGCGGCGGCGGGCGTCTGCGCGGCGCGATAGGGCCGGTCGGAGGTGATCGCCTCGAACGTGTCAGCGACGGCGAGGATCTTCGCCTCGAGTGGGATGTCCTGGTCGCACAGGCCGCCGGGGTAGCCGTGGCCGTCCATCCGCTCGTGGTGGTGAAGCACCCAGGTGGCCTCGTCCTCCAGCTCGGAGGCGAGCACGATCCTGTGACCCAGCGTGGAATGGGTCTTGATGAGCTCGTATTCGTAGTCGGTGAGCTTGGCGGGTTTCTGCAGGATGGCGTCGGGGACGCCGATCTTGCCGACGTCGTGCAGCAGGCCGGCGAGCCGGACCTGCGCCACGCGTTGTGGCTCGAAGCCCAGCTCGGCGGCGATCTGGGCGGACAGCTCGGAGACGGTTTGTGAGTGGCTGCGGGTGTAGGGATCCTTGGCGTCGACCGCCAGGGCGAGCGCGGTAGCGAGCGTCTTGGCGTGGTGCTGGGAGTCTTTGGCCGCCGCGTCACCGTGGGCGGGCTCGAAATCTGCCGAGTAGATGAGCATGGCGCGATGCGAGCGCTTGGCCTCGATCAGCGCAAGATCGGCTCTCCGGATCAGGACGTCCTTGTCCGTCGGGGGCAGTGCGTCCGCGACCCCCGCCGTCGCGGATGCACCACCGCCCGTGTCGGTGGCGAGGGCGAGTTGGACGCGCTGCGCGAAGACGGATGCGTCCCAGGCCCCGGTGTCGGGGAGCAGCGCGGTGAACTCGTCGCCGCCGACTCGGTAAACCCAGTCGGAGGCGCGCGCGGCGCCACGCATCGCGTCGGCCAGGCCCTGGAGGTGGTCGTCGCCGGCCTGATGGCCCCGGGTGTCGTTGAGGACCTTGAGACCGTCGAGGTCGAACATCACCAATGAGAAGCGCGAACCGGCGCGGGCGGCACGGTGCGCTTCACGTGTGAGGTCCTCCTGGAAGGCGCGGTGATTCCGCAGTCCGGTCAGCGGGTCCGTGGTCGCGTCACGGCGCAGAAGCGCGATCTCTCGCTCTCGAGCCTCGGACACCCGGCGCCGCTGCGCCAGCAGGATCGCGCCGCACCCCGACAACAGGATGAGACCGACAACGAAGACAATGAGCGCGAGGTCGCGTACGGACGTCGCGGTACCTCCGACGGTGCTGAGGCGCGCCCGGGCGGCTGCGGCGTGAACGTCCGCCTCGCGATTGACGACGCTCTCAATGCCCTGGAAGAGGGGCTCTGTCCGGGTTGCGTCGATACGCGACGCCTCGGTCAGCCGGCCGGCGTCGATAGCGTCGAATTGTTGTTCGATCGTCACGATGTACGCCCGCTCACGCTCGAGCAGACCGGCAACGTCTCGTTTTGGGGAGTGCTCCTGCTGCGCGGCGCGGCGCAGCGCGTTCTGCACCTCGCCCGCTGCGATCCGGTGCGCCCTACGCACCGCCCGGCCGGGCTCGAGGCGGTACTTGCGCTCGAGGGATTCCTGGTTCACCACCGCGTTGCGTGCCGCGAAGTAGACCTCGTTGAGCGTGAGCGCCTTCCGCGCCGCCTCGGTCGCCCGCTGTGTCTCCAACGCGCCCCCGACTGCGACCACGGCGAACGCCACCAGCACGAGCGCCAAGCCGGAGACGGCCAGACGACTGGCGATACGGCTGGTCAAGTCAACGTGGCGGAGGAACATGGAGAGAGTGCGGGCCGGCGACCGGTCCGCCTGCCCGACACTCCCTGTATCGGCCGCGCCCGTACCGTTCCCCTCCCCCCGATGGGGTAGACACCACCCGTTCGCCGGGTAGCGTCGTGACCGTGCCTCTCCCCCCCTTCGCCAACGAGCCGGTCCTGGAACTGCGGCGCGCGCCCGTGCGCGCACAGCTCGCCGATGCCCTGGCCACCGTGGACGCCCGGCTGCCGCTGCGCGTGCCGGTGTGGGTCGGCACCGACCGTGGCGCAGTCGAGGGCCTGGACTCGACCGACCCCGGCGCGCCGGACCGGGTCGTGGCGGCCACCGGGTCCGGCGGCGCGAGCGACGTCCAGGCCGCCGTGGACGCGGCGACCCGCGGCGCCCGCGAGTGGGGAGCCCGGCCGGCCGCCGAGCGCGCCGCCACGCTCGTCGCCGCCGCGGGACTCCTGCGCGAGCGCCGCATCGAGCTGGCCGCGCTCGAGGTGCGCGAGTGCGCAAAGCCCTGGCCCGAGGCCGACGCCGACGTCTGCGAGGCGATCGACTTCCTCGAGTACTACGCGCGCGATGCGGTCGAGCTCGAGCGCGGACCCGCCCTCCTGCAGGCGCCGGGTGAGCGCAACGAGCTGCGATACGTCCCGCGCGGGGTCGCCGCGGTGATCTCGCCGTGGAACTTCCCGCTCGCGATCCCCGCGGGCATGACCGCCGCGGCGCTGGCGACGGGCAACGCGGTCGTGCTCAAGCCGGCCGAGCAGTCGCCGGGCTGCGCGCTCGAGCTGGTGACGGCGCTGCGCGAGGCCGGCGTGCCGGCAGACGCGATCGCGCTCCTCCCCGGCGAGGGGGAGACGGGCGCGGCGCTCGTTCGGCATCCGGGCGTGCACACGATCGCGTTCACGGGATCCGCCGCGGTCGGCCTGGAGATCGTCGAGACGGCGGCGCAGCGGGCCCCCGGCCAGGATCACCTCAAGCACGTGATCGCCGAGATGGGGGGCAAGAACTGCGTGATCGTCGACGCCGACGCCGACCTCGACGAGGCCGTCCCGGCGATCGTCGGCTCCGCCTTCGCCTACGCGGGCCAGAAATGCTCGGCCGCCGCGCGCGTGCTCGCCCATGACGCCGTGACGGCCCGACTGCTCGAGCGGCTCGCCGGCGCGGTTGAGCTGCTCGTGACCGGCCCGGCCGACGACCTCGGCTCGGACGTCCCCGCGCTGATCGAGCGGGCCGCCCAGGAGCGCGTGGACGCCTACGCGACCCGCGCCGCCGCCGACGGCGAGCTCGTCGCCCGGGGCGGCGAGCCGCCGGCTCGGGGTTGGTACAGCCGCCCGACGGTGGTCACCGGCCTTCCGGCCGACTCCGCCGTGCTGCGCGAGGAGGTGTTCGGCCCGCTGCTGACCGTCGAGGCCGTCCCGGACGTCGAGGCGGCCTGCGATGTCGTCGACGGCCTTCCCTTCGGGCTGACCGGTGGGCTGTTCTCACGCGACCCGCGGACCGTCGAGGCCGTGGTGCGACGCTCGCCGGTCGGCAACCTCTACGTCAACCGTGGGATCACCGGCGCGATGGTGGGCCGCCAGCCGTTCGGCGGCAACCGCCTGTCGGGGACCGGTACGAAGGCGGGCGGGCCTCATTACCTGCTCGAGTTCGTCGAGCCCCGCGCGGTGACCGAGAACACGGTCCGCCACGGGCTCGTGGCCGACCTCTAGGAAAGGCTTGCGAGAAAGAGCTCGTGCAGGCGGGCGTCGCCGGCGAGCTCCGGGTGGAACGCGACCGCCAGCAGAGTCCCCTCCCGCGCGGCGACGGGATGCCCATCGACTTCGGCCAGCACCTCGACCCGGGGGCCGTGCTCCGCGATCCACGGCGCGCGGATGAACACCGCGCGGATGGGCTCGGAGTTCAGCCCGACCACCTCCAGGTCGCACTCGAAGGAGTTCCGCTGCCGGCCGAACGCGTTGCGGCGCGCCCGCACGTCCATCAGGCCCAGGTGGTCGCGGTCGAGCATGATCAGGCCGGCGCAGGTTCCGAGAATCGGAACGTCGCGGGCGTGCAGGTCGCGCAGCGGCTCGGCCAGGCCCTCGCGCTCGATCCCGAGCTCCATCACGGTGGACTCGCCACCCGGGATGATCAGGCCGTCCAGCCCCTCCAGCTCGGCGGGCACCCGCACCTCGCGCGGCTCGGCCCCGAGCGAACGCAGCAGCTGTGCATGCGCCTCGAAGTCCCCCTGAAGGGCCAACACGCCGACGACCGGCGGCACCGGGCTACCAGCCGCGCGGGGACAGCAGCTGCTCGTCGTCGAGCTTGCGCGCCTCGAGGCTGTCCATCGCCGCGCCCAGTCCGTCGCTGGCCCGCGCGACGCGCTCGGGATCGGCGAAGTGCGTCGTGGCCTCGACGATCGCGCGAGCCCGGAGGGCCGGGTCCTCGGACTTGAAGATGCCTGAGCCCACGAATACGCCCTCCGCCCCAAGCTGCATCACGAGCGACGCGTCGGCGGGCGTGGCGATGCCGCCCGCGCAGAACATCACGACCGGCAGTCGGCCGGCGGCCGCGACGTCGCGGACCAGGTCGAGCGGCGCACGGTGCTCCTTGGCCGCGCCCGCCAGCTCCTCGCCGGACAGCGCCTTGAGCCGCCGGAGCTCGCCCGTGATCGCCCGCAGGTGGCGCACGGCCTCGACGATGTCCCCGGTGCCCGCCTCGCCCTTGGAGCGGATCATCGCGGCCCCCTCGCCGATGCGGCGCAGCGCCTCCCCGAGGTTCGTCGCGCCGCAGACGAACGGCACCTTGAAGCCCCACTTGTCGATGTGGTTGGCCTCGTCGGCGGGTGTCAGGACTTCAGACTCGTCCACATAGTCCACGTCGAGGGCCTCCAGGACCTGCGCTTCCGCGAAGTGGCCGATGCGCGCCTTGGCCATGACCGGAATCGACACGGCCTCCTGGATGCCGCGGATCATCCCGGGGTCGGACATGCGCGCCACGCCGCCGTCGCGGCGGATGTCGGCCGGAACGCGCTCGAGCGCCATCACGGCGGCGGCGCCGGCGGCCTCGGCGATCGCGGCCTGCTCGGGCGTCACGACGTCCATGATCACGCCGCCCTTGAGCATCTCGGCCAGACCGGCCTTGACGCGGAATGTGGCTTCGTCGCGCATGACCCCAGGGTACCGCGCCCCGAGGCCGAGGATCACTTCAGCCGGAAGGCCTTGATGCGGTCGTCGTAGGTGTCCGCGTCGCGCGCGTACACCCCGTAGGCCAGGGCTTGGATGAGACTCAGAAGGGCGGTGTGCGAGCGCACGAAGGCCGGGCTGTTGGACGAGTAGTACAGGGTGATCTGGGCAAGTTTGGCGATCTCGGACAGCGTGGCGTCCACCACCGCGATGGTGCGCGCCTTGCGGTGGCGGGCGAGCTTCACCGTGCGAGCGATGAGCGGATGGGGACGCCCGGCGGTCAGAGCGATCACCAGCGTGTCCTCGTCGATGCGGGTCAACCGCCCCAGTGCCTCCTGCGAGGGGCTGGCGACCAGTTCCGCGCGCACGTCGAGCAGCATCAGCAGGTGCCGCAGGTAGGAGGCGAAGAAGGCCATCTGGTCGGTCCCGGCGATCAGGAGCTTGTCCGCCTGGGCGATCGCGTCGACCGCGGCCTCGACGTCGGACCGCGACACCTTGCGCGCCGTCTCCTCGACGTTGACGTGGTCGGCCGCGAGGGCGGTCTCGAACTCGTTCTGATCCAGCGAGAACAGCGGCGTGGTGCTGGGGCTCCCGTTGCCGTTGCCGGTGGCGGTTTGCCGCCGGTACTCATCGCGCGCGGCCTGCTGGAGCTCGGGGAAGCCCTCGAAGCCGAGCGCCTGGGAGAAGCGCACCACGGTCGAGCTGGACGTGTTGGCGCGGCGCGCGAGCGCCTCGGCCGTCTGGAAGGCGGCCTCGTCGAGGTGGTCGACGATGTACTGCGCGACGTCCTTCTGCGAGCGCGAGAACTCGTCGAAGCGGTCGGCGATGTAGGCGGAGAGCGTCTGGTGGCCCCCCGGACCGGGCGGCGCGGGGGCGGGAGCGGCGGCACGCTTCATGGCTCGGCTCTGATTCGACTCGCCGTGCTGCGTTCCTGCCGCGCGCGACGACCGGCTGGTTGCGACACGCCCGCGGGCTACCCTGCGGGCCGATGGCGTCCGACCCCGATCCGGCGGCTCCCTGACCCGACCACGGACCAGTTCCGGACCGCGCTCGGCGACATCGTGCGCTGCACGACCTGCGGGCACATGCAGCTGCGCCCCCTGCCGGCCGAGCGGGACCTACGGGCGGCGGGTAGGTAGGCTGCCCGCCCCGTGGAGCGCCTCGACACCCGGCTCGACGGCCTCGCGCTGCTGGCCCCCGTCGTGCACCGCGACGCTCGGGGGTTCTTCGTGGAGACCTTCCGCGCAGACGCCTGGGCGGAGGCCGGCATCGAGGCCGAGTTCGTCCAGGACAACCACTCCCGGTCGCGCCGGGGCACGCTGCGCGGGATGCACTTCCAGACCAGCCCCGGACAGGCCAAGCTCATGCGCTGCGCCCGCGGAGCGATCCTCGACGCGGTCGTCGACCTGCGGCGCGGCTCGCCGACCTTCGGCGCGTGGGAGACGCACCGCCTCGACGACGAGGCCGGACGCCAGCTGTACGTCCCGATCGGCTTCGCGCACGGCTTCTGCGTGCTCAGCGAGGAGGCCGACGTCGTCTACAAGTGCTCGAGCTACTACGACGCCGCCACCGAGGGCCAACTGGCCTACGACGACCCGGACGTCGGGATCGAGTGGCCCGCCGACGTCGAGCCGATCGTGTCCGAGCGCGATCGCACCGCCCCCCGGCTGGCCGAGATCGCGGACGAGCTGCCCTTCACCCACTAGCGCCCGAGCCGCCGCCTCCCCCAGTGGCTGCGCTCGGCGAAGTCCATCAGGCGGCCGAAGTAGCGGCCGATCGGAGGCGCCTCGATCCCGCTCGGGGCCAGCGCGCCGCGCGCCCGGCGGTCGTCGTAGGTCACGTCCATGGCGAAGTACGGGAAGAAGGTCTCGAGCCGTTCCAGCGCCCGTCGGCGGCGCGCGGGGGCGCGCCGCTTGAGCAGCGGGTGCAGGAGGCGACGGTAGGGAGCGGGCGGCAGGACGAGGGGCGCCGAGCGGTCCACGTGCCGGGCGGCGAGGTCGATCAGCTCGCCGACGCTCGTGGCCCGACGGCCGGCGACGAGGTGGTAGGTCCCCTCGTCCGCCGGTCGGTCCGTCAACTCCACGATGGCGTCCGCGACGTAGTCGACGGGCACGACGTCGACGGGTGCCGAGGCGCGCGCGGGAAGGACCGGCAGCCGACCCTGGACGAACGCCTTCAGCGGCGTGTAGAGCACGTTGAACGCCTGAGTCCACCCCGTCGAGGACTCGCCGACGACGATGCTGGGCCGGAATATCTGGATCGGAAGGCGCCGGCGATCGCGGCGAACCAGCTGCTCGGCCTCGAACTTCGAGTGCTCGTAAGGGTTGCGGAAGGTCTGCCCGACCTCGAGGTCGTCCTCCGTGAACGGCCCCGGGTGCGTCCCGGCAACGTAGGCCGTCGAGACGTAGGCCATGCGGCGAAGTCCACCGCGACGCCGGCAGAGGTGCGCGAAGTCGAGGATGCGGCGCGTGCCCTCGACGTTGATCGACCGGGACTCCGGCAGCGGCAGCGAGAAGGAGACCGACGCCGCGGCGTGGACGATGTCGGTCACCTCTCGGGCGAGCTCCTCGCGCCGGTCCCGATCGAGGCCGAGCCCGTCGCGCTCGAGGTCCGCCGGGACGGCGACGACCCGCTCGGCGGGCAGCTCGGCGCCCAGCGGCGCGACCGCGTCGCGCAGCCGCTGCGCCGCCTCGGCCGGGTCCCCGCCGCGCACGAGCGCGTACACGCGGCGTTCGGTCCGTCCGAGGTAGCGCACGAGCACCTGACTGCCGACGAAACCGGTCGCGCCGGTCAGTAGTACCGCTCCCTGCCGTTCACGGATCTTCTCGCGCTGCATCTGCCGTTTGCCTCCCCGGGTCGCGGTCCGATGTGCGCAGGCCAAGCTAGGGGGCGTTCCCGAACCCCCGGTAAAAATCGCGTTGGATGTCACCGCGGAGACGCGGTTGGGGTCACCGGCGCCGAGCCATCGTTGCCGCATGGCGATGCTGGGCCGGAAGCCACTGCGGGAGATCCGTGACATCGCCTCGCTCGCCCGCACGCGCGTTGCGAGTCCCGACCCCCGCGACCGCGACGCGGCCGGGTACGGACTGATGGTCCGCTTCGCCCGCTGGGCGCAGATCCTCCCGGTGAGGTGGACCCGCTGTTCCGGTGTCTAGACGGCGGTCTTGAACGACGCGCTGTCGAGCACGAGTCCGGCGGCGTCGACCAGCCAACGGGACGTTCGTCGGGAACCGTACTGGTACACGAAGACCGCGTCCGAGCTTTCGGAGCGCAACCCGGGCGCAGCGTGATGTGTCTCGGCGAACGCGCGCTGCGCGTCGGTGAGCTCACGGGGGCTGACTTCGGTGATGGTGGTCATGACTGACCTCCTGAAAGGGCTCCCGAGGGGGTTCGAGCCCTACTTGTGAACGGCGTTCTCTGTCGCCTGAGGCGAACGGTCCGTGAGGTCAGCAGGCGGCGGGTCTGGGCCCGCAAGGGCCTTGCTGAGAGCTCCGAACGGCGGCGGCCAATGGCGGCCCTACCGACCACTTCGGCCGAAAAGGACCGTGCCTGGACCTTTTGGGCATCTCCTGGCCGGATGACCGGTGTGATGACGCGGTGGGGCGGCACGAGAAACCCGGTTCGCGCGGTCGCGACACGGTCCAGGTCGCGGCTACGCTGGTCGAGGAGGATGCGGACCTGATGACCTCGGACCCGATGGTTTCGCTGGCGGCGGCCGTCGCAGAGGCGCCGGGAAGCTACGCGTTCCTACTCGGCTGGGGGGTGCCCAGCGACGCCGGGGTGCCGACGGGCCAGGAAGTGTTCTGGCGTGCCGTCGCAGATCTCTACCGGACCGCGCACGGTGCGGAGGAGACGCCCGCTGATGAGGAAGTGGCCGGCTGGCTCACCGAGATTTCGCGTCGCGCCAAGCTGACGTACTCCGAAGTCTTGGAGGAAATCGCACCCGACGCGCCCACTCGTCAGGCGGTTCTCGCCAAGCACTTCGATCAGGTGGAGCCGGGCCCGACGTACGAGCTGATCGCCCAACTGGCCGACCGCGGCCTCGTGCGGGTGTTCGTGACCACGAACTTCGACCGCTTGCTCGAACGCGCTCTCCAAGCACGAGGCATCGAACCCGTGGTCATCACCTCGGATGCGGAACTGGCGACTGCTCCGAGCCGTGAGCACGCCGACTGCTACGTCCTGAAGACGCACGGCGACTACCTGAAGGAAACCATCCGCAACGCGCCCGCTGAAGTCGCGGCACTGGAACCGGGCATGACCACCGAACTGCAGGCGGTGTTCGACGGCTACGGCCTGGTGGTCGTGGGCTACTCCGGGAGCGATGAGGCCATCTCGAACGCGCTGCGAAGGCGGGCCAGTCGCCACGGGCTGTACTGGATTGCACGCGCAGAACTCAGGGAACCTGCTCGCGGGCTGGTGGAGGCAGGCGGTGGCCGGCTCATCGTCCGGCAGAGTGCGTCCGAGTTCCTCGGCGACCTGGAGCACGGCACTTAGGAGGCGGCGCCGGGTCGGTGCGATCCCGGTGGCAGCTGGGGTGCGGAACGCTCGGGGATACGCTGGTCAACCCGTTGTCTCACTGCCCAGGGAGCGATCGCGTCCCGGGCACGGAGGTGCTTCGCAATGGCTGAGAGGAAATCTGCCGGGAAGGCCACGCAACAGTCCGCCAAGAGAACCACCGGCAAGGCGTCCAAGGGATTCACGGACGAGGAACGAGCCGCGATGAAGGAGCGCGCTCGAGAGCTGAAGGCGGACGCGCGCCGCGGACCGCGCGCGGGCAAGGCGGACGGGGAAAGCGACGTGCTCGCGAAGATCGCCGAGATGCCGGAACCGGATCGCACCATGGCCGAGCGGCTCCATGCTATCATCAAAGCCAGTGCGCCAGCCCTCTCGCCGAGAACCTGGTACGGGATGCCCGCGTACGCCAAGGATGGCAATGTCGTCTGCTTCTTCCAAAGCGCGCAGAAGTTTAAAACGAGGTACGCGACGATCGGTTTCAGCGACAAGGCGAACCTCGACGAAGGCGACATGTGGCCGGCCGCCTTCGCGCTGAAGGAGTTGACCGGCACCGACGAGGTAAGGATCGGCGCGCTCGTGAAGAAAGCGGTGAGCTGAGGAGGTCGCCGCACTTCCAGGCGCAGGGAAGCCCGCCGCGCCTGAAAACTTGCCCAACCGA